>JAYSXW010000370.1:0-1167 GCA_043716935.1 Pseudonocardia sp. | reverse complement strand
CGCCCCGCCTCGGTGGGGGTGGAACAGCGCACGTCGGCGACGTGGTCGACGAGCGGGGTGTCGGGCTCGTGGCCGATCGCCGACACCACCGGAGTGCGGCAGTCGGCGACGGCGCGACACAGCGTCTCGTCGGAGAAAGGGAGCAGGTCCTCGATGCTGCCGCCGCCGCGGGCCAGAACGATGACGTCGACCTGCGGATCCCGGTCGAGCACGGCCAGCGCGTCGACGATCTGGGCGACGGCCAGCGCCCCCTGCGTCGCCACGTTCTCGATCCGGAACCGCACCGACGGCCACCGCGCCGTGGCGTTCGACACGATGTCGTGCTCGGCGGCCGACGCGCGGCCTGTGATCAGCCCGATGCAGTTCGGTAGGAACGGCGGCCGCCGCTTGCGCGCCGTGTCGAACAGGCCCTCGGCGGCGAGGAGCCTGCGTAACCGCTCGATCCGGGCGAGCAGTTCCCCGACCCCGACTGCTCGGATCCCGTCGACGCGCAGGCTCAGCGTGCCGCGGCCGAGGAAGAACGACGGCTTACCGTGGACGATCACCCGGTTGCCCTCGGTGACGGCGGCGCCACCGTCGCGCACAAGTCCGATCGGGGCAGTGAGCTGCAACGACACGTTCGCGGCCGGGTCACGCAGGACGAGGAACGCGGTACCGGTACCGGACCGCGCGGTCACCTGGGCGAGCTGCCCCTCGACCCACACCGCACCCAGCCGGTCGACCCATTCGGCGATCTTCCGCGCGACCGTCCGGACGGGCCAGGGCTCGTCCGGTCCGTTGGGCTTCGCCGTCGGTCTCGCGGTCGGTTGGCCCGCAGACGGTTCCGGGGTCGAGCTCCGGGAGGTCACCCCTCGATGACCGTGGTGATCCGGTTGGACAGCATCGTGACGAACGGCGGCCGCGCATCGTGCGTGCTCTCCCAGTCCAGGAGGGCCCGCAGATCGCTGAGGTCGAGGTGGCGCAATCGGCCCCGCAGCTGCGGGATCGTCAGCTCGCCGTAGCCGGGCAGAACGTCGGGGCCCGACTTGTCGGTCGGTGGCGTCATGGCGGGCGCGGAGTCGCGGACCGCGGAGTTTCCTGCCGCGGACTCGCGGGCAACGCTGTCGCCGACCGGGCCGGCGACGGCGTCCGCGACGTCGGGCTCGGTCGCTTCCGGCGCGGCGATGG
>JAYSXW010000369.1:0-1168 GCA_043716935.1 Pseudonocardia sp. | reverse complement strand
GAGGCCGCGTGCTCGCGGCCGACGTCGTCGCTGCGGTGTCGCTGCCGTCGTTCGACAACTCCGCGATGGACGGCTACGCGGTACGGGCCGCCGAGCTCGCGGGGGCCGGCCCGGACAACCCCGTGACGCTCCCGGTGGGCGCCGACATCCCGGCCGGGCGCGTCGAGGTCCCCCCGCTCGCCCCCGGCACGGCGCACCGGATCATGACCGGGGCACCGATCCCGGCCGGCGCCGACGCGGTGGTCCAGGTCGAGCAGACCGACGGGGGCACCGAGCGGGTGTCGCTGCAGGCCGCGCCGACACCCGGCATGCACGTTCGACGGACCGGGGAGGACGTCCTTGCGGGGGACGTCGTACTCACCGCGGGCACGGTGCCGGGTGCGGCGCAGATCGGCGTCGCCGCGGCTGTCGGGTGCGCGACGCTGCCGGTGCGTCGCCGCCCGGTGGTGCTGGTGCTCTCCACCGGCTCGGAGCTGGTGGCGCCCGGGACGCCGCTGCGGCCGGGCCAGATCTACGAGTCCAACGGACCGATGCTCGCCGCCGCCGTCGAGGACGCGGGCGGGGTGGCGGAGCTGCTGCGGTTCGTCCCCGACGACATCGGGCAGTTGCTCGGCCGGCTGCGCGACCGGCTCGCCGAGGGCCCGGTCGACCTGGTCCTGACCTCCGGAGGGGTCAGCGCGGGTGCCTACGAGGTGGTGAAGGACGCGTTCACGGATCGGGGCGTCGAGTTCGTGAAGGTCGGGATGCAGCCGGGCGGGCCACAGGGGGCCGGGCGGATCGACGAGCTCGGCGGGGTGGCGGTCGTGACGCTGCCGGGCAATCCTGTCAGCTCGCAGGTGTCGTTCGAAGTGTTCGTCCGGCCGGCGCTGCGCGCGGCTCTGGGTCATCCTCACCCCGATCGGGCGGTCGTCACGGCCACGCTGGGTGAGTACTGGACGTCACCACCCGGATGCACCCAGTTCCGTCGAGCGGCGCTCGATGCGGTGAACGGGACGGTGCGCGAGGTCGGCGGTCCTCCTTCGCACCTGCTGGGGGCAATGGCCCGGGCCGACTGCCTCGTGGTGGTTCCGGCCGGGGTCACGCAGCTCGACGAGGGCTCATCGGTGGAGGTCTGGCCGCTCGGAGGTTGACCCTGTGGGCGAAAGTGTGGTGTAGATCACACCAGAGC
>JAYSXW010000368.1:0-1168 GCA_043716935.1 Pseudonocardia sp. | reverse complement strand
GGGGAACCGCCAGTACTCCACCGGCCGCCCGAGCAGGCGCAGTGCGACGAACAGCGCGTCGGCCTGTTCGACGGGGCAGCGCAGGTCGTCCTCGGAGTGCAGCACCAGCACGGGGGTGTGGATGTCCTTGACAAACGTGATCGGCGACATCCGGCGGTAGACATCCGGCGCGTCGACACGCGTGATAGCGAACTCCGTGCCCAACCCCCCGGCGGAGTCCGAGCTCCACTCCTCGGACTCCAGGTGGTTGCACGCCCGCTCACTGCATGCGGCGGCGAACCGGTCGGTGTGCCCGATCAGCCACGACGTCAGGTAGCCGCCGTAGGAGCCGCCGAGCACGCCGACCCGGTCGGGATCGAGCGCCGGTTCGCGAACCAGCGCACCGTCGAGCGCGGCCAGCACATCGTCGGCGTCGGCGGTGCCCCAGCCGGTGCCGGGCGCCTGCTGGGCCTCGGGCGGCCCGGGCGAACGCCTCGGTGTGGCCGGTGGAGCCGTGCGGATTGCAGTAGACGACCGCGAACCCGGCACCGGCCCACAGATGGAACTCGTCGAACAGGGTGTTGGAGTACTGCGTTGTCGGGCTGGATCGACAGCAGCACGGGCAGCCGCACGTGTCCGTCACCGGCACCCCGTTCCGCCCCGCCGCCCTCGACGGCACCGACTTGCACGAGCCGGGTGCGCTCACCGACGAGCGGATCGCGTTGGGCGCCGGCGGGCGCGCCGACGTCGCCGTCACGATGCCCGACGGGCCCGTACGGTTTATAGACGGGCCGGCCGGGCTGGTCCTGAGCCCCGACGGCACCGCCCTCCTTGACGCCCCGACGCACGGCCCCGAGCTCGACCGACCGCTTCGACCGCGACCAGGTCATCACGATCGGCGAGGGCCTCGGCTTCTCCCGCGGCGGGCCGAACCACCTTTACACGATCAACGGCGACGTCTTCCCCGACATCGCCCCGCTCACCGTCACCGAAGGCGACCTGGTGCGCGTGACGACTACGAACGGCAGCCTGTCCGAGCACCCCGTACACCTGCACGACCACCACGTCCTCGTGCTCGGCCGCAACGAGCGCGCCGTCACCGGCAGCCCGGTGTGGCTCGACACCGTCCTCGTCCGCCCCGGCGAGGTCTGGCAAGTCGCCTTCCGCGCCGACAACCCCGGCATCTGGA
>JAYSXW010000367.1:0-10702 GCA_043716935.1 Pseudonocardia sp. | reverse complement strand
CCACGAGCCCTGCTCTCCTGAAGCGGCCGGGTCTCGGCGCGTCGCGATTCAGAGGTCTCGTCCTGTGACGATGGCGAACGCCAGCGCGCGGGTGATGTCGGCGGGCAGCGTGACACCGGAAGGCTCCAGCTTGCCGCGCAGCATGTCCTCGGTCTCGTCGAGCCCCTGCGGGCTGTGCCGGCGGGTCTCCCGGTAGGCGGTCTCCAGGGCGCGCACGAACACGTCGTGGTCGTGGGCCTGGGCGCTCATCGGCGGCCGGTCACGGTCGGGTGGTCAGCTGGGCGCCCTTGGACGCGATGCTGGCCAGGACGTTCCGCCAGGACCGGTCGAACGCCTGCGCGCCGTCGGACTGGAGCTGCCCGGCCAACCCCTGGTGGTCGATGCCGGCGGCGGCGAACGCGGCGAGCACCTGCTCGGCGTCACCGCCGTCGGGCGCCATCAGGTCCCCGACGTGGCCGTGCTCGGCGAACGCCGCCAGGGTCTTCTCGGGCATGGTGTTGATGGTAAACGGCGCGGCCAGCGCGTTCACGTACAGCACGTCGGCCGCGGCGGGGTTCTTGGTCGAGGTGCTGGCCCACAGCAGCCGCTGCGCTCGGGCGCCCTCTTGGCCAGCCGGCCCCAGCGCGGGGAGTCGAGCAGCTCCCGGTAGCCGCGGTAGGCCAGCGCCGCCTCGGCGATGCCGAGCCGGTCGCGCAGCTCCACCGGGACCCGGTCGGCGACCGCGGTGTCCCAGCGGGACACGAACACCGACCCCACCGAGCCCACGGCCGGGTCCAACCCGGCCGTCACCCGCCGCTCGACACCGCGCAGGTAGGCGTCCGCGGCGGCCAGGTACTGGGTCGCGGAGAACAGCAGGGTCACGTTGATCGGGATGCCGGCGAAGGTGCACTCCTCGATGGCCGGCAGGCCTTCGGAGGTGCCGGGGATCTTGATGAACACGTTGGGCCGTTCCGCCTGGGCGTGCAATGTCGCGGCCTGGGCGATGGTGGCCGCGGTGCCGTGCACAAGCAGGGGCGAGACCTCCAGCGACACCCAGCCGTCGACGCCGTCGCTGCGCTCGTGGGCCGGCGCGAACAGGTCCGCCGCGCGTTGCAGGTCGGCCACGGCGAGGGTGAAGAACACCTCCTCCGGCGACGCGCCCCGCGGGTGCGGTCGGCGATGTCGGCGTCGTAGTCCTCACCGGCCTCGATGGCGTGATCGAAGATGGTGGGGTTGGAGGTGAGCCCGGTGACGGAATGGTCGCCGATGTAGCGAGCGAGCGTCCCCTCGTCGAGCAGCCCTCGGGTGATGTTGTCCAGCCACAGGCTCTGCCCGGCCTCGTGCAGCTGCTGGGTGGGGGTCATCGTGTGTCCTTCGTGTCGCCGTGCTCGGTGTTCGCGTGCTCGGTGTTCTCCTGATCGGGGTGGCCGGTGGCCACCAGGCTGCGGGCCGCGTCGGCAATGTGGCGCGCGGAGATCCCGGCGGCGTCGAGGAGCTGTGCGGGGGTGCCGGAGGTGGGTAGCCCGGACACCGCCAGGTGCGCGAGCTGCAACGCCGGGACCGCGGCGTCGGCGAGGGCTTCGAGCACGGCGGCACCGATGCCGCCCTCGGGGTAGTGGTCCTCGACGACGACGAGCCGGCCACCGGTCTCCCGGCAGGCCGCGACGAGGGTGTCGCGGTCGATCGGTTTGATCGAGTAGGCGTCGATGACCCGGGCCGCGATCCCGGCGGCGGCGAGCTCGTCGGCGGCGGCGAGGCACTCGTGCACCGTCACCCCGGCGCCGATCAGCGCCACCTGGTCGCGGGTGCCGCCGCGGTGGACCTTGGACCCACCGACCGGGAACGGCGCGCCCGACGGGTAGAGCACCGGGTAGGCGCCGCGGGTGGTGCGCAGGTACACGATGCCGGGGGTGTCGGCCATCGTCGCGACCAGCGACGCGGTGGCGGTGGCGTCGGCGGGGTAGAGCACGACCGACCCGTGCACCGCGCGCAGCGCGGCCAGGTCCTCCAACGCCATCTGCGACGGGCCGTCCTCGCCGATCTCGACCCCGGCGTGCGACCCGACCAGGCGGATGTTCACCTGCGAGATCCCGGCCATCCGGATGAAGTCGAACGCGCGGGAGAAGAACACCGCGAACGTGGACGCGAACGGCACGTAGCCGCGCACGGCGAGCCCGACCGCGGTCGCGACCAGCTGCTGCTCGGCGATGAACATCTCGAAGTAGCGCTGCGGGCAGACGTCGTGGAAGTCCTCGGCGTGGGTGGAGTTGCCGACCTCGCCGTCGAGCACCACCACCTCCGGGCGGACGGCCAGCGCGGAGACCGCCGCGCCGAACGCGACCCGGGTGGCGACCTTCTCGCCCAGCTCGTAGCGGGGCAGCGTGAGCACGGCGGCGGGGTCGGCGGTGATGGCCGGGATCCCCGGCGCGGGCGGCTGCGTGGTGATGTGCAGGTCGGTGCGCCCGCCCAGCGCGGCCACGGCACGCTGCGCCATGTCGGGCGGCAGGGCCTTGCCGTGCCAGCCGTTGCGGTCCTCCAGCTCGGGCACGCCCTTGGCCTTGACGGTGCGGGCCAGCACCACCGTGGGCTGGTCCGGGTGGTCGCAGGCGTCGGTCAGGGCCGCGTCGATGGCGCCGCGGTCGTGGCCGTCGATCACCAGCGGACGGGCGCCGAACGCGGCCACCCGGGCGGCGTAGCGGTCCAGATCCCACCCCAGCTCGGTGGGGCCGCGCTGGCCCAGCCGGTTGACGTCCACGATCGCGGTGAGGTTCCCCAGCTTGTAGTAGCTCGCCTTGTCCAGCGCCTCCCAGATCGAGCCCTCCGCGGTCTCGCTGTCCCCGCACAGCACCCACACGTGATAAGGCAGCTCGTCGAGGTAGCGCCCGGCCAGCGCGACGCCGACCGCGTCGGGAAGCCCCTGCCCCAGCGACCCGGTGGCCACGTCCACCCAGGGCAGGACCGGGGTGGGATGGCCCTGCAGCCGGGCCCCCAACTGGCGGTAGGTGTTCACGAGCTCGTCCTCGCCCACAACACCGACGGCGCGGAACATCGCATACAGCAGCGGGGAGGCGTGCCCCTTGGAGAAGATCAGGTGATCGTTGGCGGGCAGGTCGGGCCGGTCCCAGTCGTAGCGCAGGTGCCCGAGCAGCAGCACCGCCATCAGGTCCGCGGCCGACAGCGACGACGTCGGGTGACCCGACCCGGCCTGGGTGCTGCAGCGGATGGAGTCCACCCGCAACTGGCACGCGAGCCGCGCGGCAAGGTCGAGCTGCTCGGTGCTCATCGGCGTGTCCTGGGCGGTCCGGGTCATGGCCCTGCTCCTTGTCGGGTGTTGGCGTGCAGGTCGGCCAGAGGCACAGCGGGATCGGCCAGCGCGATCGGATCGACCGGCCGGCCGGCGCGGACCAGGGCGGCGATGGTGTCGGTGACGTCCCAGACGTTGACGTTCATGCCGGCCAGCACGCGCCCGCCGGCCGTCCAGAACGCGATGAACTCGCCGCCGGAGACGTCGCCGCGGAACACCACCGCGTCGTAGCCGCCGGCGGGGACGTGCCCCGAGTACTCCATGCCCATGTCGTACTGGTCGGAGAAGAAGTAGGGCACCCGGTCATAGACCGCCGCCCCGCCCAGCATGTTCTCCGCCGCGACCGGGCCCTGGTTCAGCGCGGCCGACCAGTGCTCCAGCCGCAGGTGGGTGTCCAGGTGCGGGTAGAAGGCGTTCGCCACATCGCCGGCGGCGAACACGTCGGGATCGCTGCTGGCCAGCAGGGCGTCGACGACGACCCCGTTGTCGGTGGCCAGCCCGGCCGCGTCGGCCAGTTCGGTGTTGGGGGTGATGCCCACCCCGACCACGACCGTGTCGGCCTCGGCCACGGTGCCGTCGGCCAGCCGGACCCCGTCGGCCCTGCCGTCGGTACCGGTGATCTCGGTGATCTCGGCGCCGAGGTGCAGCTGCACTCCGTGGGCGCGGTGCAGCTCGGCGTAGGTCCGGGCGACCTCCGGGCCGAGGACGGCCAGCAGCGGCAGCTCGGCACGCTCGATCACGGTGACCTCGCAGCCGGCGTTGCGGGCGGCGGCGGCGGTCTCCAACCCGATCCAGCCGGCCCCGATGACCGCCACCCGCCCGCCGTGGGCGAACGCAGCCCGCAGGGCCTCGCTGTCGCCCACCGTCCGCAGGTAGAGCACGCCGTCGAGGTCGGCGCCGGGCACCTCCAGGCGGCGCGGCGACGAGCCGGTCACCAGCAGCAGTTTGTCGTAGCCGATCCGTTCGCCGCCGTCGGTGAGCACCTCGTGGGCGGCCCGGTCGACGGACGTCACGGAGGTGTCGAGGCGGAGCTCGACGTCGTGCTCGGCGTACCACTCGGGCGGGTGCAGATAGATCTTGTCGCGTCCTGACTTGCCCTGCAGGTAGTCCTTCGACAACGGGGGCCGGTCATACGGCCGCTCGCCCTCGGCCCCGATCAACACCACCCGGCCGGTGAACCCGTGGCTGCGCAGCGCCTCGGCTGCCCTCGCCCCGGCCAGCCCGGCACCCACGATCACGAAGGTCTGCCGTGCCGCCGGGGTGTTCGATGTCGCCGGGGTGTTCGATGTCGCCGCCATGTCCGTGTCCTCTGCTCTGCGATAACTCAGATGGATTGCCGGTAGCCGAAGAACTCGTGGTCCTCGTTGTAGCCGCCGTAGCCGCCGCCGATCTGGGAGAAGTCCGCGACGAACTCCACCCCTTTGATCCACTTGACGTGTTTGAAGCCGAGTTGGAGCTCGTTGCGCAGCCGCAGCGGGGCGCCGTGCCCGAACGACAGCGGGGCGCCGTTCATGTCGTAGGCCAGCATCGTGAGGTGGTTGCTCATCTGCCCGATCGGGTGCGCGTCGTAGTAGATGCCGCGGTCTGGGCCGTCGCCGAGGGAGTAGAAGACGACCCATTCCGCCTCGGCGCTCGGTTCGACCAGGTCGAGGATGGTCTGCATCGAGACCCCGCCCCATTTGGCGACGCCTGACCAGCCCTGGATGCAGAAGTGCTGGGTGATCTGCTCGTGATACGGCAGCGCGCGCAGCGCGAGCAGGTCCAGCTCGACCGGGTGGGCGACCAGGCCGTCGATCCGCAGCCGGTAGTCGGCGAAGTTGCCGTCGAACAGCGCGGTGTACTCCGGCGAGTCCGGGTACTGCCCGTTGTGCCAGAAGTACGGCGAGATGTCGGTCTCGGTGTACTCGCCGGGGGTGGCGTCGACGTGTTCGAACAGCCGCTGCACCGGCCCGATCAGCGCGTAGCCGACGCGCTGCACTACCCGGGGGTGCGCCAGGGTGAACGGGGTGGCCGCCACCCAGCCCACGATGACGATGACCATCGACGCGGCGAACACCCAGAACCCGACCCAGCTGTCGTCGTTGCGGGCGGCATACATGTGGTTGAGGTTGACCAGGACGCCGGTCATGAACACCAGCGCGACGTGGATGACGATGAACACCAGGAAGTAGCCGAGCACCAGGAAGTGCAACGAGCGCGCCAGCTGGATCGACAACACCCGGCTGATCGGCTTGAACCGGGTGGACAGCGCTGGTGACATGCCCAGACCCGTGATCAGCGCGAGCGGGGCGGCCACGAAGACCGTGACGAAGTACGCGATCAGCTGCAGCCCGTTGTAGGCCACCCACCCGTTCTCGACCGGCCAGTTCAGCGACAGGTACTGGATCGCCACCGACACCGCGCTGGGGAACACCGCCCAGCTGGTCGGGATCACGTGGCGCCACTGCCCGGTGGTGAACAGCACCACGTAGAACACCAACCCGTTGAGCAGCCACAGCACGTCGATACCCAGATGCCACCACCGGGCCAACCCGATGGAGTGGCGGATCCCGGGCAGCCCGACCTGGCCGGGCAGGCTGATCGAGTCCTTCTTCGCCGTCCACAGCGGGTCGGTCGGAACGGGTTTCTGGATCCGGAACCAGTCGCGGCCGGGAGTGGAATGGCGCGTCCAGTACAGCCGCGGGTGATCGGACAGGATCTGCACCCCGGACCGGATGATGAAGATCATGAAGAACAGGTTGAGGAAATGCGCCCAGTTCACCCAGGGGGAGAACCCGGCATCGGCCTGGGCGTCCGGCGAGTAGGTGATGCCCGGGTACCGGGCGATGAACCCGGCCACCGACGGCATGTGACGCAGTCCCTGAGCGATGGCCACGGCCACCATCAGCGTGACCAACCCGATCGGCAGCAGCCACAGCAGGTTGAACCAGCGCGAGCGCCCGACCCGCACCCGGGGGGCGATCCCGTTCACCCGGGGTACCGACCCGGCCCAGGTGGTGGGGTCGACGCTGTCCTCACCGATGGTCAGCTGGGCTCGGAAGCTGCGCACCGCTGCCGGTGACACCGGCGACGCGGCCGGCGCGGGCAGGTCCGCCTGGGTGGGCGGCCGCGGCGCGGCACCGTTGCCCGCGGGCCGATCCAGTGGCGCCTGGTCGGGTGGCGCGTGGTCGGGTGGCGTGGGGTCCGGTGGCGTGGGGACCTGTTGTGGGTGCTCGCGTGCGGTGGAACTCGGTTCGGTCATGCACGGCTCCGCGGCGTCGCTGGGTGAGGCTGGGTGAGGCATTCAGGCGGTCAGATCGACGGTGTGATCGACGGCGACTTGACGTCGTCGTTGTGCAGGGCGTCGGCGAACCCGTTCATTCGGGACCCGTCGGGTGCTCAGCCGGTTCAGCCAGCCGCGGTCGGCTGTCGTGGTCTCCGGCACCGGGGGTAGAAGGAGAGCAACGCGAGCACACTCAGCCCGGCGATCAGGAAGACGGTGCTCTCGTCGTCGATGCGACGCCCCCCGACCTTGTCGGCGATCTTGCCGGCGAACAGGGCTCCGACCACCGCGCCGATGAGCAGGATGGAGGTCAGCAGCTACGTGCAGGGCTGAGCGGGGGAAGTCCTTGCCGATGGACAGCAACGCCCCCGAGATCACCCCGGTGCCCCGCTCGCCACGTGGTGGCGGCCAGGAGCGGGGGCCACAACAGAACGGGTCATGTCTGTGGTCTCCTTGGGCGCCGGGGCAGTGCGCGCACGAAGGCGCGAGTGCCGTTGACACGCATTTCCCAAGGTCCGGGGGACATCCGCGTGGAGGTCCTACAACCTCCCCACAGTCCCCCACATCGATCCGTGACACAACCCCTCGCCCTCCTCCTCACGCAACCATTGCGCCGCACGTCGATGACGGAAGTGCAGTACCAGGTCAGCGAGGCGGGGAGGGTTCGGGTGTCGGGTCGTGTTCCTGGACAGCATCGGCATGGCCCTCCGCCGAGCACGCTACGCCTGCCGATGAACGTGTGTAGCGACCGCGAACGCGCACCGTTGGGCGAGATCGGTAGCCGCTCACTGGTAGCCGATCACTGGCTGTCGTGGACCCGGTTGGCTGTCGTTGCTGTTGGTGGTCGGGGTCGGGGTCGGGCCGGTTCGCGTCCGGGGGGTTGGGTCGGCGTCGGTGACGTCGGGGGCGCGGACGGGATCCGACACATGACCGGTTCGCCTCGCGAAGGGGTGATGAGCTGCCCGCGGTGGGTGAGGGGCATCGGCTCACCGTCGAGCAGGGTGTA
Source organism: Pseudonocardia sp. (assembly GCA_043716935.1). GTDB lineage: Bacteria > Actinomycetota > Actinomycetes > Mycobacteriales > Pseudonocardiaceae > Pseudonocardia. The sequence continues at coordinate 3,151 of JAYSXW010000367.1, read as the reverse complement.
GGTGGCGGTCGTCGGGGTCACCTCCACGCCCAGGCGTCGGTGCCGCCAGGAGATGGTGAACGCGAGCCGGGTCAGCCCTTCGGGCAGCCGGGGGGCGAAGCTCACGGTGGTGTCGTGGTGGCGCATCCCGGCCAGGCCGTCGATCAGCGCGATCCAGCTGCCGGCCAGGGCGGCCATGTGCAGCCCGTCACGGGTGTTGCGTTCCAGGTCGGCGAGGTCCATGAACGCGGCCTCGGCCAGGTAGTCGTACGCCAACCCCAGGTGCCCGGTCTCGGCGGCCAGCACGGCCTGGGTGCCGGCCGACAGCGAGGAGTCGCGCACGGTGAGCCGTTCGTAGTAGGCGAAGTTGGCGGCCTTCTGCTCGGGGGTGAACGCGTCCGGGTGCCGGTGCATGGCCAGCACCAGATCGGCCTGTTTGACCACCTGCTTGCGGTACAGGTCGAAGTAGGGGAAATGCAGCAACAGGGGGTACTGCTCGGGTGTGGTGGCGGGGAAGTTCCATTCCTGGTGGCCGGTGAAGCCTTCGGACTGCGGGTGGATCCCGAGTGGGCCGTCGTAGGGGATGGTCATGGCCTGCGCGGCGTCGCGCCAGCGGGCCATCTCCTCCTCGTCGACCCGCAGGTCCCGGGCCAGGTCGGGGTGCCGCTTGGCGTAGTCGGCGGCGGCGCGCAGGTTCTGCTGGGCCATCAGGTTGGTGTAGACGTTGTTGTCGGCGACCGCGCTGTACTCATCAGGGCCGGTGACCCCGTCGATCCGGAACGCGCCCGCCGGGTCGTGGTGACCCAACGAGGCCCACAGCCGCGCCGTCTCGACCAGCAGCTCCAGCGCGATGCTGCGTTCGAACCCGTCGTCGCCGGTGGCGTCGAGATAGCGGATCACGGCGCCGGCGATGTCGGCGTTGATGTGGAACGCGGCCGTGCCGGCGGGCCAGTAGCCCGAGCATTCCTCGCCGTGGATGGTGCGCCACGGGAACGCCGCCCCGCGCAGCCCGAGCTGCCGGGCCCGCTCGCGGGCCATCGGGAGGGTGGAGTGGCGCCAGCGCAGCGCGTCCGCGACGGTGTCGGGTGCGATGTAGGTGAGCATCGGCAGCACGTAGGCCTCGGTGTCCCAGAAGCAGTGCCCGTCGTAACCGGGCCCGGTCAGGCCCTTCGCGGGGATGGCGCGGCCCTCGGCGCGGGCGCCGGCCTGTAGTACGTGGAACATCGAGAACCGCACCGCCTGCTGGATCTCGGTGTCCCCGTCGACCTGCACGTCGGCCCGGTCCCAGAACGCGTCGAGGTAGGCCCGCTGCCCGGCCACCAGCCCGTCCCATCCGGTCTGGGTGGCTCCGGCCAGTGCGGCGTCGGCCTGATCACGCACCGCGGGCAGCGACCGCGACGCCGACCAGCCGTAGGCGACGAACTTGACCAGCCGCAGCCGCTGCCCGGGCTCGATCGTCGCGGTCACTGTCACCCGGCCCAGGTGTTCGAAGCTCTCCGCCGCCACCGCGGTGTCGGGCGGCCCGTCGATGACGTGGTCCATCACCGCGGCGATCCGCAGACCGCTGTGACGGGTGGAGTGCACCAGCCCGGCCCGGGCCCCGCGGGCGGAGTCCGCTTCGGCGATCAGGGGCGCCGCCAGTGCGGCGGCGACCCGCGGATCACCGTCCGGGGAGGGGAGCTGTTCGTTGGCGACCAGCTCGGACTGCACCACCACCCGGATCGGGGTGTCGAGGGCCTGCACGTCGTAGCAGATCGCCGCGATCGAGCGCTGCACCAGCGACACCAGTCGGGTCGAGGACACCCGCACCCCGCACCCGGCCGGGGACACCCACTCGGCGCGCCGCTGCAGCACCCCGGCCCGGAAGTCCAGGCACCGCTCATGGGAGCGCAGCTGCCCGTAGGTGACGTCGAACGGTTCGTCGTTGACCAGCAGCCGGATCAGTTTGCCGTTGGTCACGTTGACCACGGTCTGCCCGGACTCCGGGAACCCGTAGCCGGCCTCGGCATAGGGCAGCGGACGCAGCTCGTAGACACCGTTGAGATAGGACCCGGGCAGCCCGTGCGGCTCGCCCTCGTCGAGATTCCCGCGCCAACCGATGTGCCCGTTGCCCAACGCGAACACCGACTCGGTCTGGGCCAGCACCGCGACATCCAGCTCCGTCGCCCGCAGACACCACGGCTCCACCCGGAACGCCGGATGGTCGATCACAACGCCGCCCCGGACGCCGTCGGGTCGGACCACGCGGTCGGGCCCGTAGACGCGGTCGATCCACAGCTCGCGGTCATGTCGCAGCACTCGCTCGGGTCACCGCACTCCGTCATGGCATTGCCCCTTCGATGTCGCGGTCACGGCACTCCCTCGGCGGGTCCTACGTCGGCCGGTGTACGGATCAGCGGCGGAGCATCTCGGCCAACACCTGCGCTTCGCTGATCTCGGCCTGTTTGGTCGCCGTGAGCAAGGTCAGCCTCTGCCCGGCCGCCAGCTCCCGCAGATGCGCCAGCGCGCCCGAGCGCTCCGGTTCGGCCAGTTCGACCTGGTAGCGGCGAGTGAACTCGGCGAACCGGTCCGGGTCGTGGCTGTACCACTTGCGCAGCTCCGTTGAGGGTGCAACCTGCTTGCACCACTCCTGCAGCTCGGCCTTGATCTTGGTCAGCCCGCGCGGCCAGATCCGGTCGACCAGCACCCGGGCGCCGTCGTCGTGCTCGGGGGTGTCATAGACCCGACGTACCTGCACCTGCACCTTGTTCGTCATCGTCAGCCGTCCCTCACGTCGAGGCTTCTACTGTGACCGCCTGATAGGTAGTTCCGGTGATTCGAGACGGTTGTGGGTGGAGTGGTCGCGCATCGGTGCCCGGCCAGTTCCGCCGGTGATGCGTCGCCCGGCGGGTCGCGCCAGATCCGGCGGCCGCCATCGCAGCACAGCCGGTAGAAGGCGCCGAGGTTCCTCGCCGAGACGCAGCTGCGGATCCCGCCGCCCACCTCAACCACAGTGGCGCGCTGATCACCCCAGGCGATCTCCAGCTGGTGCCCGATGGGCTGAGGTCCACGTCGTTCCTCTCCTGGGCCGATGCCGAACGCGTGAACGTTCAGCAGTGCGTCACCGGGATCTGGAGCAACGACGTCCCCGACACCAACCCCGGCCGAGTCCTGATCACGGGTCGCGGCGGGG
>JAYSXW010000366.1:0-10750 GCA_043716935.1 Pseudonocardia sp. | reverse complement strand
CGAGCAGCTTGATCTGGAGATCGCCTACGTGGCGTTGTACGACGCGGCGCGCAAGGCGGTGACCGCCGCGATGCTCGCGGCCGGGCTCCGGGCGGCCGACCGCGGCGGCTCCCACGAGGCGGTCGCGATCTGGTGCGCGGAGGTGCTCGGAGCAACGTGCCCCGCGGCCGCGCACTTCGACGCGGTGCGCCGACGGCGCAACCGCTCCGAGTACGACGACCCCGTGCTCGGCGGCGACGACGTCGCCGTCGACCTCGACGACGCCTTCGACATCGTGGAGGCGGCGATCACCTTCGTCGAGCGGGATGGGGGGTGACGGTCAGAGGATGGTGAGGATCTCGGCGCCGTCGGCGGTGACGAGGACGGTGTGCTCGAACTGCGCGGTGCGGGCGCGGTCGCGGGTCACGACGGTCCAGCGGTCGTCCCAGATATCGTAGTCGACCGACCCGAGAGTGATCATCGGCTCGATCGTGAACGTCATGCCCGGCATCAGCACCGTCTGGACGCTCGGGTCGTCGTAGTGCAGCACCACCAGGCCGCTGTGGAAGCTGCGACCGATGCCGTGGCCGGTGAAGTCACGCACCACGCCGTAGCCGAACCGCTTGGCGTAGGACTCGATGACCCGGCCCACGACGTTGAGCTCGCGACCCGGGCGAACCGCCTTGATCGACCGCATCATCGCCTCCCGGGTGCGTTCGACGAGCAGGCGGCTCTCCTCGTCGACCTCCCCGGCGAGATAGGTGGCGTTGGTGTCGCCGTGGACGCCACCGATGAACGCGGTGACGTCGATGTTGACGATGTCACCGTCCTGGATGACGGTGGAGTCGGGGATGCCGTGGCAGATCACCTCGTTGAGGCTCGTGCAGCACGACTTCGGGAACCTCTTGTAGCCCAGAGTGGACGGGTAGGCGTCATGGTCGACGAGGAACCCGTGCACCACCCGGTCGACCTCGTCGGTGGTGACACCCGGCGCCACCGCCGCCCCGCCCACCGCCAGTGCCTGCGCGGCGATCCGGCTCGCCACCCGCATCCCCTCGATCACCTCGGGCGTCTGCACCCACGCCTCGGTGCTGCGGGAGGGGTTCTTCTTCCCGACGTACTCCGGGCGCGGGATGTGGGACGGAACCGGTCGCTCCGGGGTGACCGTGCCGGGGGTGAGCAGCGTGCGGGTGGACATGAGACCAGTGTAGGTCGGCCGATCCCTGTCGCGCCGGGGGTCGGACCGTCCGAGGCTCCTTGTCGGAGCGGATTCAGCGAACCCGCTGAGCCGCCCGGTGCGCGACGACGGTGGACAGGCCCCGCCAGCCCAGCAGCAGGATGGCCAGCGAAACGGCCGTGACCACCGCGAAGCTCAGCGGGAGCCGGCCGGTGAACGCGAAGCGCAGCAGCAGCCCGAGCACCACCGTGCCGGCCAGCACCACGCCGCCCGCCCGGAGACCGGCGGGCCGGGCACGCACCAACGGGGTGGCCCACGCGGCCACCGCCCCAACGGCGAAGGGCCCCGCCGTGCCGAGCAGGCCGAGGATGCTGCCGGCGTCGGCGTGGCTGGTGCGACCGATCGCGGCGAACACGAGGACCGCGACGAGATCGGCAGCGAGCGCGAGCGCGGGAATCCGGCTGGGCGTCATAACCTCCCAGAGTACGACCTCAACCGGTCGCCGCCAGGAACCGTTGGGCGATCTCCACCGCCGGGGCGGACGTGCCACCGTCGACGACGAGCACAGCGAACGCCACGTCGCCCCGGTAGCCGACGAACCAGCCGTGTGCGCGGCCGTCGTCGGTGTACTCGGCGGTGCCGGTCTTGCCGAACACCTCGCCCAAGCCGGCGAGGCGGGTGGCGGTGCCCTCGGTGACGACGGCCCGCATCATGGGACGCAGCTGGTCGAGCGCGGCGGTGTCGGGGGCGGTGGCCGCGACGTTCACCCGGGTGGGCCGGTCCCGCACCAGTTGTGGGACCACGGTGGCGCCGTGCGCGACGGTGGCGGCCATCAACGCCATGCCGAGCGGGCTGGCCAGGACCTGCCCCTGTCCGAACCCGTTCTCGGCGCGCTGCACCAGGTCGGGCGACGCAGGCACCGAGCCGGTGACCGTGGTGAGCCCGGCCACGTCGTAGTCGGCACCCAGGCCGAGACGCAGCGCGGCCGCGGGCAGGGCGTCGGGGCCGAACCGGGAGCCGAGCTGCGCGAAGGTGGTGTTGCACGAGCGGGCGAAGGCGGTGCGCAGCGGGACGGTGCCGAGATCGAACGCCCCTGCGTTCGGGACCGAGCGGCCACCGATCACCGTGGTGCCCGGACACGCTACTGGCGAGTCGGCGGTGAGCCCCTCCTCGGCGAAGGCCGCCGTCGCGGTGGCGATCTTGAACGTGGACCCGGGCGGGAAGCGGCCGGCCAGGGCCAGCGCACCGGCGGCGTCGGCCGGATCGTTCTGGGCGACGGCCAGCACGTCCCCGGTGGACGGCGACACCGCCACCAACACCGCCTGCTGGGGCAGCGGCGCGACGGCGTCCTCCGCGGCCGTCTGCAGCGTGCGGTCGAGCCCGATGGCCACCGCGGTGCCCGGCCGCGGCGCCTGCTCGGTGAGCGTGGTGAGGGCGGTGCCCGCGCCGTCGACGATGCGCACCGACCAGCCGGGCACGCCGTCGAGTTGGGGGGCGACGGCCGTCCGGACGGGGGGGAGCACCTGGCGGGCGAACCCGGCGTCCGGGGCGAGCAGGCGCTGCGCCGTGGCGAACCGGACGCCCGGGAGATCGAAGATCGCGGACTTGACCACCCGGTAGTCGGCGTCGCGCAGCACCGCGACGGAGTACACCTGCCCGTCGGGCGTGCGCGCCGCACCGTCGAGGATCGAGGCCGGCGTGATCGTCGGGTCTAGCGGGGCGAGCGCAGCGCTGAGGGCACCGGCGACGGCCGGCAGGTCGCCGGTGGCGAGCCGGTCGAGCAGGACCGACACCACCGGACTGGGCTCCAGCAGGGCCGCCCCCGCACGGTCCACGACGGGCCCGGGCGGGGCGTCCTCGGTGTCGATGGCGAGCCGCTGACCCGCCGCGAGCTGGGGATGCACGATCGTCGGTGTCCAGTGCACCTGCCAGCCCCCCTCGACGTCGGGCGCGGCGAGCAGCTCCAGCTCGCCCAGGTAGCTCCACACCCGGTCCGGCCCGAGGTCCCAAGCCACCTCGATCGACGCGGTGGCCCGTTCGGTGGCGGTGCGGAGCTGGCGCACCGCCACCGTCAGCCGCTCGGGTGCGAGCGCCTGCCGGCTGGCGGCGAGCAGCTCAGCCGCACCGGCCGGATCGTCGGTGAGGGCCGCCGCGGCGACGTCCTGACCGCCCGCCCAGGCCGCCGCGAACGCGGCCGCCGTGGCCTGCGGCCCGCCGCCGCGGTCGAACAGCCCACACGCGGCCACCCCGCACCCGACGACCCCGCACCCGACTACGAGGGCGAGGAGCGCGGCGAGGGTACGACGAGCACGGGGCACAGCGACGAGTATGCCGAGGACCCCCGACAGAATCGGGCCGACGGCCGGAACGGCGGCGACGGTCAGAACGGCCGACGGTCAGAACAGCACGGTGGCGAAGATGCCGACCTGGGTGAACCCGATCCGGGCGTACGCGGATCGGGCGACGTGGTTGAAGCCGTTGACGTACAGGCTCGACACGCGGTTCATGGCGGCGAGCCGCTCCGTCACCGCCGCGGTGCCGGCCGTGCCGAGACCCCGGCCGCGACACGCCGGGTGCACCCACACGCCCTGGATCTGCCCCACCTGCGACGACATGGCGCCGATCTCGGCCTTGAAGACCACCTCGTCGCCCTCGAAGCGGGCGAACGCGCGACCGGCCGAGACGAGCTCGGAGACCCGGGAGCGGTAGCCGACCCCGCCGTCGCCGGCGCGCGGGTCGACCCCGACCTCCTCGGTGAACATCGCGATCGCGGCCGGCAGGTAGCGGTCGAGCTCCGCCGGGCGGACGGCGCGCACGTGCGGATCGGGCGCGACGGCCGGCCTCCCGGCCAGCACCATCAACGGCTGGTCGGCGCGGACCTCGCGGGCGGGCGACCAGTGGACAGCCAGCTCGTCCCACAGCGGCAGCACCAGCTCGGCGCGGCCGACCAGGGACGAACAGCTGCGGCCGTGGCGCCGCGCCCGGTCGGCGAAGGCGCGGATCGCGGACCGTTCCCCACGCAGCGGCACGAGGTTCGCGCCGGCGAAGCACAGCCCGTCGAGCCGGGAGCCCGACGCCCACAACTCGCCCCCGAGGCGCCACGGGTCCAGGCCGGCGATCTCGACACGGGCGGCGACCATGCACGCGGCCACCGGATCGCTGTCCAGGGCTGCGCGCACCCCCGCGCGGTCCCGGTCGTCGAGGAGCCGCGCGCCGGCAACACGAAGCACCCCGTCACGATGCCAGATCGGCGGCGCGGCACACACGACGGGACCTGCCCTAGCCGACCGAGACCTCGGGCGCGCCGGAGGCCTCCATCGTGTCGGCCAGCTTCATGGCCTCCTCGATGAGCGTCTCGACGATGGCGTGCTCGGGCACGGTCTTGATCACCTCACCCCTGACGAAGATCTGCCCCTTGCCGTTGCCCGACGCAACGCCGAGGTCGGCCTCCCGGGCCTCGCCGGGCCCGTTGACGACGCACCCCATGACGGCGACGCGCAGCGGCACCTCCAGGCCGGTGAGCCCGGCGGTGACCTCTTCGGCGAGCCTGTAGACATCGACCTGCGCGCGCCCGCACGACGGGCAGGACACGATCTCCAGCTTGCGCTGCTTGAGGTTGAGCGACTGCAGGATCTGGATGCCGACCTTGACCTCCTCGACGGGAGGGGCCGAGAGCGAGACGCGGATCGTGTCACCGATGCCCTGGCGCAGCAGCGCCCCGAACGCGACGGCCGACTTGATCGTGCCCTGGAACGCCGGCCCGGCCTCGGTGACGCCCAGGTGCAGCGGGTAGTCGCACTGCTCCGCGAGCAGCTCGTAGGCGCGGATCATGACGACCGGGTCGTTGTGCTTGACCGAGATCTTGATGTCGTGGAAGTCGTGCTCGGCGAACAGGCCGGCCTCCCACATCGCCGACTCGGCCAGTGCCTCGGGCGTAGCCTTGCCGTACTTGTCCATCAGCCGCTTGTCGAGCGAGCCCGGGTTGACCCCGATCCGGATCGGGGTGCCGTGGTCACGCGCCACAGCCGCGATCTGCTTGACCTGGTCGTCGAACTTGCGGATGTTGCCCGGGTTGACGCGCACGGCGGCGCAGCCCGCCTCGATGGCGGCGAACACGTACTTGGGCTGGAAGTGAATGTCGGCGATCACCGGGATCTGCGACTTGCGCGCGATCGCGGGCAGGGCGTCCGCGTCGTCCTGGCTCGGGCACGCCACCCGGACGATGTCGCAGCCCGCCGCGGTGAGTTCGGCGATCTGCTGGAGGGTGGCGTTGACGTCGGAGGTCAGGGTGGTGGTCATCGACTGCACCGAGATGGGGTGCTCGGACCCGACACCGACGGTCCCGACCTGCAGCTGGCGCGTCCTGCGGCGCGCGGACAGGGTCGGGGCCGGGGGAACGGGCATGCCCAGGGAGACGCTCACACCGTCAAGTATCCCCCGCCCGCGCGGTACGCGCCGCTACCCGTGGCCGAGGGCACCCTTATCGCGCCGTCCAGGCGGGGGCGTTGTCGTGGCCGTCGTTGCCGATCACCAGGCGGGCGCCGGTCCCGTCGAGGTTGACGACCCAGAGGTCGCCCGGGAGGTCTGGACCGTTCTTGAAGGCCAGCTGCGTCCCGTCCGGCGACCACGAGGGATCCTGCTGGTTCAGAGGCGCGTCATACACCGGCCGGGTACCGGTGGCGTCGATGACGTAGAGCGCCAGGTCCCGACCCGGCAGGCCGCGCCGGAACGCGATGACGTCGTCCGCGACGGGTGAGTAGACGGGGTCCGCGTCACCCGCGCCGCCCGCCGGGGGCGTCGTCAGCCGCTGCGGTGCGGCGTCCCCGGCCGTCGCGACGCGGTACAGCGACGCCGTACCGTCCGGCGCCGTCTTCCAGTAGGCGACGAACCGTCCGTCCCGGGAGAACGTCGGGTCGTCGGGCCCGCCCTGGGCGTCGAGGGTGCGCACGGCGGTCCCGTCGACCCGGATCAGGCGCAGGTCCGACCTACCGGCGGCGCGGCACGTCACGGCGAGCAGGTCGTCGACGCTGGTGGGATCCGGCCCGGCGAACCATGCCGGCCGCGCGCCCTCGCACTCCGGATCGGGCGTGCCGAACAGCCGCCGGGGCTCGCCCGAGCCGTCGGCGGCCACGACCCACGTCTCCGCACCGCCCCCGTTCGGCGTTCTGTGCAGGTAGACGACGGTGCGTCGGTCCGGGGAGAGGGCCGGGAAGGCATCGGTACCGGGGTCGGTGGTGAGCCGGCTGGGCCTGCCCGAGCCGTCGGCCTTCGTGGAGAGGACGTCCTCTTCGCGCCCGTCCATCGCCGCGGACCACACGACGACGTCCGCGGGTACGGGGGCCGCGGAGCGCGGGAGGAAGGTCTCCGCCGCCACGGGCGACGCGGTCGGACCGCCCGGAGCGGGGAACAGCCGGTCGCGCAGCAGGAACCCGAGCGGCACGAGCGCCGCGACGACCAGTGCCGCCGCGACCAGGACGATCGGAGCGGTGCGCCGTCGACGCCGCGCCGCCCCGGCCCCCGACGGCCCGGCACCCGACGGCCCGGCACCCGACGGCGCGATCTCCGCCGGCCCGGCCCCCGACGGCGCGATCTCCGCCGGCCCGACCCCAGCCGGCGCGATCTCCTCCGCCGGCCTCACCCCGGCCGGCGCGATCTCCGGCCCGGGCGGGGGCGGCGGCGGTCGCCGTCCGGGCACCACCGCCGCGTCCGCGGCCGCCGTCTCGCCGCCGTCCGACGGCTCGCCGGAGGTCCCCGCCGCTACCGCCGCGGGCCCGGATCCCGACCCGTCGACCCGGGCGAGCCGGGCCCCGGCCGCCGTCGCCGCGCCCAGGCACACGACGAAAAGTGGGTCGACATCCGCCGCCACCCGCACCCCGAGGGCCCCGACCAGCCGAGCCACGATCGGCATCCGGCCCGACCCGCCCGCCAGCACGACCGCGTGCAGCTGCTCGGGCCGGGCCCCCGCTGCGGCGACGGCATCCCAGAGCAGCTCCACGGTGCGCTGCACAGGCGCGTGTACCGCCGCCTCCAACTCCGCGCGAGTGATCCGGACCCGGGTGGACACCCCGGGGAGGGTGACCGGCACGACCGCCTCGATTTCGGCGGACAGCGTCTCCTTCGCCGCCACCGCCGCGAGCCGCACCCGCTCCAGCGCCGCGCCCACCGCGGCGTCGTTCGCGTCCAGCCGTTCCCACGCGGACCCGACCACCCGGGCGACGTGGGCGAGCACCGCCCGATCGACGTCCGCGCCGCCGAACCCGTCGCGGCCGGGCGGGCCCGCGAGCTCGAAGCCCTCCTCGGTCCGCCGGACCACGGACGCCTCGAACGACGCACCGCCCAGGTCGTGGACCGCGAGCAGCGCGCCGACCGGCAGCGGGGCCGCCGCGTGGTACCGGAGCGCGGCGGCGACCGGTTCGGAAAGCAGGGTCACGTCCCGCTGACCGGTCGCGGCGGCGGCGTCGAGCAGCAGACGGATCCGGTGTCTTCGCCAGTCCGACGGGTGGGTGAGGGTGAGCTGTGCGGGCGGTGCACCCTCGCGCGCGGCGACGGCGTCCAGCACCCAGCGGAGCAGGTGGCCGGCGAGCTCGTGGGGCGCGGCGCTGCGGCCCCCGAGCACGAGCGGAACCTCGTCGCCGAGGCGACTGCGGAAGTCGCGGGCCAGCCGCTGCGGCTCCTCGACCCCGCGCTGCAGCGCGGCATCGGCGGCCAGCACGGCGCCGTCCTCGCAGAGGAACACCACCGACGGCACGGCAGGCGACCGGGCGCCGAGCGACACCGGGACCGCCCGGCCGTCCCGCCAGACGGCGGCGCAGGTGGCGGAGGTACCCAGGTCGACGCCGAGCCCGTAGGGCGGCGCGGCGGCGGCCACCCGCGGGGCCGCGGTCGCGCCGAACAGCGACGCCGAGCGCTCCACGATCGCGTCGCGCAGCGGTGCGGGCAGCTGCCAGCCGTCGTCGTCGGGGTCCGCCAGCCCGTGCAGCGCCCGGATCACCTGGCCCGGATCCGGGCGCCGGGCGGGCTCCTTGTTCAGACAGGCGTGCAGCACCCCCAGGAGCTCCCCCGGCACGCCGGTGAGGTCGGGCTCGCCGTTGACCACTGCGTAGAGGACGTTCACCGGCGTGTCGCCGGCGAAGGTCCGGTGCCCGGTCAGCGTGAAGACCAGCACGGACGCCAGCGCGAACACGTCGGCCGCCGGCCCGAGATCGGTACCGGTGACCTGCTCCGGCGACAGGAAGGACGGCGAGCCGATCACCGATCCCGCCTGCGTGTAGTTCGTGGTCGACTCGCCGACGGCTCGCGCGATGCCGAAATCGATGAGCTTCGGACCGTCCGCGGCGAGCATCACGTTCGCGGGCTTGAGGTCGCGGTGGATCAGGCCGGCGCCGTGCACCGCGACCAGCGCCTCGGCCAGCCCCGCCCCGAGGGTGACGACCGCGGCGCGGGGCAGCGGCCCGAACCGCACGACCGCATCCTGCAGCGACACCCCGGCGACGTAGCCGGTGGCGAGCCAGGCCGGGTTGCCGCGGGGATCGGCGTCGAGCACCGGTGCGGTGAACACCCCGCTGACCGAGCGGGCCGCGTCGACCTCCCGGGCGAACCGTCCCCGGAACTCCGGGTCGGACGCGAGGTCGTCCCGGATGACCTTGAGTGCGACGGGACGGCCGCCGGGCGACCGGGCCAGATAGACCCGGCCCATGCCCCCGGAGCCGAGCCGGGCGACGATCCGGTAGCCAGCGATCCGCGACGGGTCGTCCGCACCGAGCGGCTCCATCCGACCTCCTCCGGCCGGCTCTGGGCGGCCGGCGCCGGCCCGCAGGCTTGGACCCGGAGACTAACCGAACAGGCGCACGGGGTTGACCACGTCGGCGATCAGCAGCATCCCGCTCCAGGCGATGAACACCACCGCCACCACGTACGCCACCGGCATCAGCTTCGCGACGTCCACCGGGCCCGGGTCGGGTCGGCCCAGCAGCCGCGCGGCGTTGCGCTTGATCGACTCCCAGATCGCCGGGAAGATCTGACCGCCGTCCAGGGGGGGGATCGGGAGCAGGTTGAACAGGAACAGCGAGATGTTCACCCCGGCCAGCAGCTGCAGGAACACCGACAGCTCCGCGACGGGCGGCGCCTCCTGCGCCAGGATCTCCCCCCCGATACGCGACGCGCCGACGATGCCGAGCGGTCCGTTCGCGTCGCGCTCCTCACCGAGGAACGCCGCCCGGAACAGCGCCGGCACGCGGGCGGGGAGTCCCACGATCGCCTCGCCGGTGCGTCCGATGATGTCCCCGATCCGATCCGCGACCGTCCCCACGTCCTGCGGCACGTACGGACCGGGCAGCAGGCCGACGCCGAGGAACCCGGCCTGCACCGTGGCGGCGGGGGTGGCGGGGTCGAGGCTGGCGACCTCGTTGGTGACGAGCGTCGCGCTGAGCGGAACCGTCACCCCGGCGCGGACGACGGTGACCGCGACGGTGCCCGACCCGGTCTGGATCGCCTCCCGCAGGGCCGTGCCGTCGGCCTCGCCGAGTTCCCGGCCGTTGAACGCGACGATCCGGTCCCCGGCCCGTAGGCCCGCAGCGGCGGCCGGGGTGGCCGGTGCGCCGGGCGGACAGTCCGGCGTGACGGCGGTGGCGGGCACCACGCACGCGCTCACCGAGCCGACGGTCGTGCCGTCCGACGGCAACCCGATGCCCATCAGCACGATTGCGAACAGCACGACGGCGAGGATCAGGTTCATGAACGGCCCCGCGAACATGACGATGATGCGTTTCCACGGCGCGCGCAGGTAGAACTGCCGGTCGGCGTCCTGCGGCAGCACATCGAGCGCCGACTGCTGGCGGGCGTCGTCCATCAGTCCCTGGAACGGGCCGGTGCGGCGGCTGCGGCCCAGCGTCCCACCCTTGCCGGGCGGGATCATGCCGATCATGCGGATGTAGCCGCCGAGCGGGATCGCCTTGAACCCGAACTCGGTCTCGCCGACCTTCCGCGACCAGATCGTCTTCCCGAACCCGACGAAGAACTCCGGCACCTTGATGCCGAACCACCTCGCGGTGGTGAAGTGGCCCAGCTCGTGCCAGGCCACCGAGAACAGGATCCCCACGAAGAAGATCACGATCCCGAGGACGGTCATCATGTGGACACTCCTGTGGTCTGGGCGAGTTCACGTGCGCGGGTGCGGGCCCAGCCCTCCGCGGCGAGCACGTCCTCGACGGTACCGGGGTCGGCCGTCCAGGCATCTGCGGCGCCGAGCACCCGGGCGATCAGGTCGGTGATGCCGGTGAACGGCAATGCGCCCGCGACGAACGCGGCCACGGCCTCCTCGTTGGCCGCGTTGAACACGGCCGGCACGCACCCTCCGGCCTCCCCCGCCTGCCGGGCGAGCCGGACGCCGGGCAGGGCGTCGTGGTCGGGGGGCTCGAAAACCCAGGTCTGCGGGTGCGACCAGCGCGCCGGGGACGACGCACCGGGCAGCCGGTCGGGCCAGGCCAGGGCGAGCCCGATCGGCAGCTTCATGTCCGGGGGGCTGACCTGGGCGATCGTCGAGCCGTCGAGGAACGTGACCATCGAGTGGACGATCGACTGCGGGTGCACCACGAC
>JAYSXW010000365.1:0-10765 GCA_043716935.1 Pseudonocardia sp. | reverse complement strand
GCCGCAGCGGGCACCGCCGATCGGCCACCCGATCGGCCGCATCAGCCCCGGCCCAGCCGCTGCAGCAGCACCGCCGACGGCACGGCATGGGCCCCGCGCCGCCGCACCGAGGCGACAACGGCCCGGTCCGACGTCGCGACCAGGACCGGCCGCCCCTGCGGCTCGGCCGCCACCAGGTCGCGGATGACATCGTCGGCGAGCACGCCGACGGCGCTGAACAGCACGCGGACGCCGCGGGAGCCGCGGGTGGGGGCCGCGACCACGCCCGCCCCGTCGAACACGACGGTGATCTCGACCCCGGTCCGGGCGGCGAGAGCGGCGAGCTGGGCGGCGAGACGAGTGCGCTGGTCGGCGAGCGGCAGCTCGGGATAGCCGGTCTTGCTGACGTTGTAGCCGTCGACGACCAGGTGCACCGACGGCACGGTGAGCAGGGCGTCGAGCGCGGCGCGGCTGTCGACGGTGGTCGATCCCGCGGCGGGATGCGCCCCGCCGACGAGGTCGGCCGGCCGGGCGCCGCCGCCGCCGAGCGAGAGCTCACGGCGCAGCCCGGTGACCGCGCCGCCGAGGGTGTCGAGCAGCAACGCAAGGCGCACCTCGTCGGACCGGCGGGCCTCCCGCGCGGCCTGCCGGGCCGCCGCGACCTCGGCGGTGGCCGCATCGGCCCGGCGCCGTTCGGCCTCGGCCCGGCCACGCTCACGCTCGGTCTCGGCGCGCGCGGTGGCCAGCTCGACGTCCGTGGTGTGGCGCAGCGACTCGACCAGGTGGTCGGCATCGGTGCGGGCATCGAGAGAAGCGCGCAGCTTCGCGCCCTGCTCGGAGACGCGCCGGCGCAGCTGCTGGTACTCCGCCTCGCGGTCCTCGCCGGCGACGCGGGCCAGCGCGACGGCCTCGGCGAGCTCTCCGCGCAGCCGTTCCAGCTCGACGGTCAGCTTGTCCACCCGCGACAGTGCCACGTCCCGCTCGGCCCGCAGCTCGCCGACCTCGCCGCGACGGGCGGCGGCGGCCACGACGTCGGGAGCGGTCGGGTCGTCGGCCAACAGGGCCGCGGCGGCGGCGGTCAGGGGGTCGTCGGCGGTGCTGTGGAGCTCGTCGGGCCGGTGCTCGCCCCACCAGGCCACGACCGCGGACCGGAACGCCGCCGAGCCCGTCAGCTCCGCGAGCAGGGTCGCGGCGCCCAGCTTCGCCCGCTTGGCCGGGGTGAAGCGGGCGAGACGCCGCAGCGGCACGGGCACGTCGACGGCGGGCATGGCGCCCACCGCCGTCGCCGCGACCTCGGCGAGCCGGGTGCGGACCGCGTCGGGCAGCCCGTCCCACCCGATCCAGCCCGGCCGGTCGATCCCGTCGGCCGTCACCCCGGCAACCGACGGCGCCCCACCATCCTCGGGCGGGTCGTCACGATCATCGACGCTGGACATCGGTCCAGGTTAACCGCGTTGCGCCGGCAACACCCGCCGCGCGATACGGCGATCCTGTCGGTGCCCCTGGCTAGGGTCGCGCCCGTGCCCGCTCCCCTGCCCGCCCAGCTGTCGTTCGACGAGCTGGGCACGCCCCTGCGCGGGGTGACGTTCGTGGTGCTCGACCTGGAGACCACCGGCGGCTCCGCCCGCGCCGACGCGATCACCGAGATCGGGGCCGTCAAGGTGCGGGGCGGGGAGCGGATCGGTGAGCTGGCCACCCTGGTCGATCCGGGCGTCGGGCTGGCGCCGCACATCGTCGCCCTCACCGGTATCACCACGGCGATGATCAGCGACGCCCCGCGCCTGCCGGCAGTGCTGCCCACACTGTTGGAGTTCCTCTCCGGTGCGGTGCTGGTGGCGCACAACGCCCCGTTCGACTCGGGGTTCCTGCGCGCGGCCTGCGAGCGGCACGGGCACGCCTGGCCGCGTCCGCCGCTGCTGTGCACCGCCCGGTTGGCGCGGGCCGTGCTGACCCGCGACGAAGCACCCAGCGTGCGGCTCGGCGCCCTCGCGCGGTTGTTCGGGACGGCCACCCGGCCCACCCACCGGGCCCTGGCCGACGCCCGCGCCACCGTCGAGGTGCTGCACCACCTGTTGGAGCGCGTCGGCAACGTCGGGGTGCAGAGCCTGGAGGAGCTGCTCGGACTGGCGCGTGAGTCGGTGCCGCACCGACCGTCCACGCAGGTGCGGCGCAAGCGGGTGCTCGCCGACGGGGTGCCGTCCGCACCGGGGGTGTACCTGTTCCGTGGCCCGCGCGACGAGGTGCTCTACGTCGGCACCAGCGGCGATCTGCGCAAGCGGGTGCGCAGCTACTTCACCGCCGGCGAGCGCCGCAGCCGGGTGCGCGACATGGTGGCGCTGGCCGAGCGGGTCGACACCGTCGTCTGCGCCCATGCACTGGAGGCATCGGTGCGCGAGCTGCGCCTGATCGCGGCGCACCAGCCCCGTTACAACCGGCGGTCGCGGCGCCCGCACCGCGGCTGGTGGATCGCGCCGACGGCGGAGACGTTCCCGCGGCTGTCGGTGGTCGGCACACCCCGGGACGGCGCGATCGGTCCCTTCCGCTCCCGACGGGCGGCCGCCGCGGCCGCGGACACCGTGCTCGACGGCGTCGCCCTGCTCGACGGGCCCGCGCTCCGCCCGTGCACCGTGCGCATCCCCGCCCGCGGCGCGTCGGCCACCCCGTGCGCGCTGCACGAGCTGGGCCGATGCGCGGCGCCGTGCGCGGGGCTGCAGACCGTCGACGAGTACGCCCCGGCCGTTCGGGTGTTGACGGCTCTCGTCGACGGCCGCGACGACGGCGCGCTGCGGTTGCTGGCCGGCGAGGTCGACGCCCTGGCCGCCGGGGAGCGCTTCGAGGACGCCGCGCGCCGCCGCGACCGGCTGGCCGGGCTCATCGTCGGGCTGGAGCGCTCCCAACGCCTCGCGGCGCTGGCCGTGCTGCCGGAGCTGGCGGCCGCGCGGCCCGACGGCGCGGGCGGCTGGGAGGTGGCGGTACTGCGGCACGGTCGGCTCGCCGCGGCCGGGGTGGCGCGGCGCGGGATCGCCCCGATGCCGGTGATCGAACAGCTACGCCTGGGTGCGCAGACGATCCTGCCCGGCCCCGGGCCGCTGCACGGCGCCCCGCCCGAAGAGGTGCACCTGCTGCACCGCTGGCTCGCCACCGGCGGCACCCGGCTCGTGTACGCCGAACCCGCCTGGGCGGAGCCGGCCCGCGGCGCCGCCGCCTGGGGTGCGTGGGCGGTGCGGGCCCGACCGGTGGAGGTCGAGCTGGACTAGGCTCCGCGCCCAGACCCATTGCAGCGAAGGAGCCCGCGTGATCACCGCGATCGTCATGGTGCGCACCGCCGCCGACCGCATCCCGGAGGCCGCGCAGGCCATCGCGGATCTCCCGGGCGTCAGCGAGGTCTACTCGTGCGCCGGCGACGTCGACCTGGTGGCGGTGGTCAAGGTCGCCGAGCACGAGGAGCTGGCCGACGTGATCGCCGGGCGGGTCAGCAAGGTCGATGGTGTGCAACACACCGTCACCCACATCGCATTCCGCTCCTACAGCCGCGCAGACACCGACGCCACCTTCTCCGTCGGCCTCGGCTGAGGCACCCGCACGACCACCGCAGCCCGAGGGATGCGCGCTCTCAGGCGCGGAGGCGTGTCGAGAGTTCGACCCAGCGGGCCAGCAGTTCCTCGGCCGCTCCCCCGTCGATCGCCGCGGCCGCGCGGGCGAGCGCCCCGGGGAAGGCTGCGGCCAGGTGGGCGGGCGGCCCGTCGAACGCCACGAGCGCGCCGGCGGCATTGAGCAGCACCGCGTCCCGCACGGGCCCGGCCACACCGGCCAGCAGCGCACGGAACGCCGTCGCGTTGACGGCGGGGTCGCCACCCCGCAGGTCCTCACGGCGGGCCGGGGCGACACCCAGCCCGGTCGGATCGAGCGACTCGGTGCGGACCTCGCCGCCGGCCGCCACCCAGACGGTGCTGGTGGTGGTGGTCGTCAGCTCGTCGAGGCCGTCGTCGCCGCGCACGACCAGCACCGACGCCCCGCGCCGGGCGAAGACCTCGGCGAGGACCGGCGCGAGCCGGCGCTCGGCACACCCGACGAGCCCGGCGGGCGGCTGGGCCGGGTTGGTGAGCGGCCCAAGGACGTTCATCGCGGTCGGCACCCCCAGCTCCCGGCGCACCCCGCCGGTGTGACGCATGGCCGGGTGGAACACCGGCGCGAAGCAGAACCCGATGCCGATCTCGCCCACGCAGGCGGCGACCGCGTCGGGCGGCAGGTCGATCTCCACCCCAAGGGCCTCGAGCACGTCCGCCGCCCCGCAGGCCGACGACGCCGCCCGGTTGCCGTGCTTGACCACCGGCACCCCGGCCGCAGCGACAACGACCGCTGCCATTGTCGAGATGTT
This sequence comes from Pseudonocardia sp., assembly GCA_043716935.1. Taxonomy (GTDB): domain Bacteria; phylum Actinomycetota; class Actinomycetes; order Mycobacteriales; family Pseudonocardiaceae; genus Pseudonocardia. The sequence goes on along the minus strand of JAYSXW010000365.1, from coordinate 6,408 downwards.
CACGGTATGGGCTTGGTCACCTCCGGTACCGACGACATCGACGGCCGGCCCCGGCACCTCTACGCGCCGGGCGTGCCGCAACATCGCCGCTGCGAGGCCGGCGACCTCGGCGGGCGTCTCGCCCTTGGCCCTCAAAGCCACGAGGAACCCGGCGAGCTGGGCGGGGGTGGCCTCCGCGGAGAGCACGCGGTCCATCACCCACTCGGTGTCGGCGGCGCCCAGATCCTCGGCCCGGATCAGCCGGGCGATGACGCCCGGCCAGGTGACGGGCGCGACCGGCTCAACCACGGGCGACGGGCAGGTCCGTCCGCGAGCGGCGCAGCACGTCGGCCACGGTCTCGGCGGCGGTGAGCGGGTCGAGCGGATGCACGAGCACCGCGTCGGCCTGCGACCAGGTGGCGAGCCAGCGGTCGTCGCGCCGCCGGACCGTCACGATGATCGGGGGGCAGTCGTCGATCTCGTTCTTGAGCTGGCGCGAGAGGCCCATGCCGCCGGTGGGCTGGGCCTCGCCGTCGAGGATCGCGAGGTCGACCAGACCGGCGTCGGCGGCGGCAAGGACCTCGGCGATGCCGCCCGCCTCGAGGAACGTGATGCGTCCCAGGTCGCGTGCCGGGCGCCGGCCGACGGCCGAGATGATGCCCTCGCGCACCTCCGGGCGGTGGCTGAAAACCAGCACGGTCAGGTTCTCGCGGGTGGCGGGGCTGCTCACGGGGATGACCCTAGTGCGGAGGTCTCGGAACTCGGCGGGGTGGCCGCCGTCGGGCACCGGAATCCGGCGAGCCCCGACAGGCTGTAGAAGTTGGTTGGGGTCATAATGCCCAGGTGACGACAGCGGCTCCCAACATCAGCGCGCGCATCCACTCGCTGAACCGCCCGAACGTGGTCAGCGTGGGCACCATCGTCTGGCTGTCCAGCGAGCTGATGTTCTTCGCCGGGCTGTTCGCGATCTACTTCACCGCACGCGCCCAGAACCCCCCCGGCACGGAGTGGCCCACACCGCCCACCGAGCTGAACGTGCCCTACGCGCTGGTGGTGACGATCGTCCTGGTGGCGTCGTCGTTCACCTGCCAGTTCGGGGTGTTCGCGGCCGAGCGCGGCGACGTGTTCGGTCTGCGCCGCTGGTACCTGCTCACGCTGATCATGGGCGCGATCTTCGTGCTCGGTCAGGCCAACGAGTACCGCACCCTGATCGAGGAGGGCACGACGCTCTCCTCCAGCGCCTACGGCACCGTCTTCTACCTGGCTACCGGCTTCCACGCCCTGCACGTCATCGGCGGCCTGCTGGCGTTCGTGTTCCTGATCATCCGGACGAGGCTCAGCAAGTTCACGCCGCAGCAGGCCACCGCGGCGATCGTCGTGTCGTACTACTGGCACTTCGTCGACGTCGTGTGGGTGGGCCTGTTCGCCGTCATCTATTTCATCCGCTGACCGACGATCCGCTCACCGACGAGGGCTGGAAGACGCACACGATGACCACCTCACCCCCCGCCCCGCCCGCGAACGCCGCACGCGGCCCGCGGACCAGGTTCCACCGCAGGGTCGCCGGTGTGCTCGCCCTCGGGATCGGCCTGCTTACAGCAGGTGTCGGCTACTCCGTCCTGGCCCCGCAACCGCAGCTCGCCCACGCCCAGGGCGACGCGGCGCTGATCGCCCAGGGCCAGGGTCTCTACAACGTCAGCGCCTGCATCACCTGTCACGGGGCCAACCTGCAGGGCGTCGAGGGTCGCGGCCCGAGCCTGATCGGCGTCGGCGACGCCGCGTCGTACTTCCAGGTCTCCACCGGTCGCATGCCGTTGGCGCGCCAGGAGGCGCAGGCCGCGCGCAAGAAACCCCTGGCGCAGTTCGACCCCGGCACCGCGCAGGGCCAGGCCAACCTCGACGCCCTCGGCGCCTTCATCGAGTCCAACGGCGGAGGCCCCAGCCGGCCCACGGAGCAGGGCGAGGCGCTGCGCGGGACGGACACGGCCCGCGGCGGTCAGCTGTTCCGCCTCAACTGCTCCTCGTGCCACAACTTCACCGGCCGCGGTGGGGCGTTGTCGTCGGGCAAGTACGCGCCGACGCTCGACCCGGCCACCGAGACCGTCATCTACACGGCCATGCTCTCGGGTCCGCAGAACATGCCCAAGTTCTCCGACCGGCAGCTCGCGCCGGAGGAGAAGAAGGACATCATCGCCTACGTCAAGTCGGTGAGCGGGACCAACAACAACCCCGGCGGCAACGCGCTGGGGGGCATCGGCCCGGTGTCGGAGGGGCTGATCGCCTTCATCGTCGGCCTGGCCGGCCTCATCGGAATCGCACTGTGGCTGGGAGCAAAGACATGACCATCTCGCAGCCGGAGCCCGGCAGCCAGCTCGCCGCCCAGCATCCGCACCCCCCGCGCGTCCCGTCCGCCGACGAGCTGGACGCGATGACCCCCGACCAGCTCGCACGCCTCGCCGCCGAGCTCGACGATGTCGAGATCGTCCACAACCAGAACAAGTGGCCGATCCCCGGCACCCGCGCCGAGAAGCGCGCCGAGCGCTCGGTGGCACTGTGGTTCGCCATCTCGGCGCTCTCGGCGGTCGCGTTCATCGCCGCGTACCTGTTCTGGCCCTTCGAGTTCCGCGGGCCGGGCCAGGTCGGCTACGACCTCTACACGCTCTACACCCCGATCGTGGGTGCGACGTTCGGCCTCTCGGTGCTGGCGTTGGGGATCGGTGTGGTCGCCTACGTCAAGAAGTTCTTTCCCGACGAGGTGTCGGTGCAGCAGCGCCACGATGGCAGGTCCGACGAGCTCGCGCGCAGGACCGTCGTCGCCCAGCTGGCCAAGGCCGGCCAGGACACCGGCATCGCTCGGCGGTCGCTGATCATCCGCTCGGCCGGCGCCGCCGCGGGCGTGTTCGGCATCGGCGTCGGGCTCGCCGCCATCGCCCCCCTGGTGCGCAACCCCTGGAAGGGCCGCGACCGGGCGGCCCTGTGGACCACCGGCTGGGCCCCGGCCACGCCGGGCGAGGTCGTCTTCCTGCGCCGTGACACCGGTATCCCCGACGAGATCTCCCTGGTGCGGCCCGAGGACCAGCAGGCCGGCTCGATGGAGACGGTGTTCCCGTTCCGGGAGTCCGAGCGGGGGGATTCGGAGGCACTGTCCAAGGGCCTGAAGCGGTCCGACAGCCCCGTGATGCTCATCCGGCTGCGCCCGGGTACCCCGGTGACCCAGCGCGAGGGCCGCGAGAACTTCCACTACGGCGACTACTACGCCTTCTCCAAGGTGTGCACGCACCTCGGCTGCCCGACTTCGCTCTACGAGTCGCAGACGCAACGGATCCTGTGCCCGTGCCACCAGTCGCAGTTCATCGCGACGGAGTACGCCAAACCGGTGTTCGGTCCGGCCGCCAGGCCTTTACCGCAACTTCCGATTACAGTGAACGACGAGGGATACTTCGTGGCCAGCAGCGACTTCTCCGAGGCCGTCGGACCGGCCTTCTGGGAGCTGGGGGAGAACGCATGAGCGCCATCACCACGCCGCTGACCTCGGGCGGCGGACTCGCCGCCCGGGCCGCCACGGCACTCGACAACGCCGATCAGCGCTACCACCCCGCCGCGGGCATGCGCAAGCAGTTCAACAAGGTCTTCCCGACGCACTGGTCCTTCATGCTCGGGGAGATCAACCTCTACAGCTTCATCGTGCTGTTGGTCACGGGCACCTACATGGCGCTGTTCTACGATCCGTCGATGACCGAGGTTGTCTACGACGGGGCCTTCGACAACCTGCGCGGCCTGGAGGTCAGCCAGGCCTACGCCAGCACGATGCATCTGTCGTTCGAGGTGCGCGGCGGGCTGTTCGTGCGCCAGGTTCACCACTGGTCGGCGCTGCTGTTCATCGCCGCGATGTTCGCCCACATGTTCCGCACCTACTTCACCGGTGCGTTCCGCAAGCCGCGTGAGGCGAACTGGGTGATCGGCGTCGTGCTGATCCTCGTCGGCACGTTCGAAGGCTTCACCGGCTACTCGCTGCCCGACGACCTCCTGTCGGGCACCGGGCTGCGGATCGCCTCCGGCATCACGCTGACCGTGCCCGTCATCGGCACCTGGACCCAGTGGGCGCTGTTCGGGGGCGAGTTCCCCGGCACCGAGATCATTCCGCGGCTCTACATCATCCACGTGCTGCTCTTCCCGGGCATCCTGCTCGCGCTCATCGGCGTCCACGTCGGCCTGGTGTGGTACCAGAAGCACACCCAGTTCCCCGGGGCCGGCCGCACCGAGGGCAACGTGGTCGGGGTCCGGATCCTGCCGGCGTTCGCCGCGAAGGGCGGCGCGTTCTTCGCCGTCACGGTCGGCGTGCTCGCGATGATGGGCGGGCTGTTCCAGATCAACGCGATCTGGAACTTCGGCCCCTACAACCCGGCGCACATCTCGGCCGGCTCCCAGCCGGACTTCTACATGGGCTGGTCCGACGGCATGGCGCGGCTGTTCCCCGCCTGGGAGATCGTCCTGGGCAACTGGCGCATTCCGGCCGCGTTCTGGGCCACGGCCGCGTTCCTGCCGGTCATCTTCGTGATCGCGGGAGCGTACCCGTGGATCGAGGCGAAGCTGACCAGGGACACCGCTGTGCACAACCTGCTGCAGCGGCCCCGGGACGTGCCGGTCCGGACGTCGCTGGGCATCATGGCGATCGCGTTCTACATGGTCCTGCTCATCAGCTCGGCCAACGACTGGTTCGCCTACTTCTTCGACATCTCGCTCAACGCCACCACCTGGATGGGACGCATCGGGCTGTTGGTGATCCCGCCGCTCGCGTACTACGTCAGCTACCGCGTGTGCATCGGGCTCCAGAAGGCCGACCGCCAGGTGCTGGAGCACGGCATCGAGACGGGCATCATCAAGCGCCTGCCGCACGGCGAGTTCGTGGAGGTCCACCAGCCCCTGGCCGGCCTCGACGCCCACGGACACCCCATCCCGCTGGCCTACCAGGGTGCTCCGGTACCCAAGAAGATGAACCAGCTGGGCATGGCGGGTGCCCCGGTCCAGGGCTCCCTCCTCACACCCGACCCGGCGCACGAGACCATCGCGCTGGAACGGGCCAAGGCGAGCCAGGAGGCCGTCGAGGCCGCGGCCCATGGGGGGCACGACGGCGACGCCCGGCGCGAGCAGCGCTCCGAGCAGCGCGAAGCGGTCGGTGGACAACGCGAGCTGGCCGGCCGGCCCGAAGCGGGCCGGCCGAAGGACGTAACCGACTGAGACCGCAACAGCGTTGAAGGGCCCCGCCGGCAGTTGCGGCGGGGCCCTTCCTCGTTCACGGCTGCGTCATGGTCGTTCCATGGAGCTGTCGAGCAGGACAGGCGCCGTCCGACGCGACGACCGCGGTTACGCAGATCTCTCGTCGTCACCTCGACCGCTCGCGACCGTGTCAACCGGGATACCGGATTGCCGTGCGTCCCGACCGCGGGCAGGGTGGAAACGGTGGGGGTGAGGCTCGGGGGCAGGTTCGCGCGGTTGTGGGCGGCGAGTGCGGTGTCCAATCTCGGCGACGGGGTGGCGCTGGCGGCCGGACCCCTGCTGCTCGTCACCCTCACCGACGACCCGGCACTGGTGGCAGGCGCGGTATTCGTCCAGCAGCTGCCGTGGCTGCTGTTCTCGCTGCCCGCCGGCGTGTTCGTCGACCGGTGGGACCGTCGCACGTTGATCGTGGTGGTCAACCTCGGGCGGGCGGCCGTGATCGGTGCGCTGACCGCGGCCGTCGCCGTGGGCGTCGCCGGGATCGTGGTCGTCTACGTGGCGTTCTTCCTGGTGGGCACGATGGAGACACTGGCCGACAACGCCAGCGTTTCGCTGGTGCCGTCGGTCGTCACGCCCGCACAGTTGCCCCGCGCCAATGCGCGGTTGATCGGGGTGCAGCTGGTGGGTAACCGGCTCGTGGCACCGCCGCTGGGCGCTGCGCTGTTCGTCGTCGCGGCCGCGGTGCCGTTCGGGGTGAACGCTGCCGGCTTCCTGCTCGCGGCGCTGCTCGTGGCCTGCCTGCGGGGCGTGCCCCGACCCGAACCCTCCCCGCGGCGAGCACTGCACCTCGACCTCACCGTCGGCGTGCGCGCGCTGATGGCCCATCCCGTGCTGCGGATGCTTGCCGTCTGCCTGTGCATCATGAATGTCACGCTGGACGGCACGCTGGCCATCCTGGTGCTCTACGCCCGCGAGCGCTTGGGGCTCGGCGAGGTCGGGTTCGGGATCCTGCTGGCGGCGAGCGGAGTGGGGGGCATCATGGGCTCGGCGGTCGTAGGGCGCCTGCAGGCCCGGTTCGGGACGGCGTGGCTGCTGCGGCTGGGTCTGGTGATCGAGACGGCCACGCACCTGTCGCTCGCCACCACGCGGACCCCGTGGATCGCGATCCTGACGCTCGTGGTGTTCGGCGTCCACGCGAGCGTCTGGAACGTG
>JAYSXW010000364.1:0-3558 GCA_043716935.1 Pseudonocardia sp. | reverse complement strand
ACCAGATGGCGTCGGACCAGGTGGCGCGGTTCCGCACCGCCGTCGACGACGACCGTCGCGGCACCGACCTGGAAAGACGACTGACCGCAGTGCGGGGGGAGGGGGTCACGGTGGGCGGGGACATGCTCCGGACCCGGCCCCGCGGCGTCGATCCCGAGCATCCCCGGCTGGAGCTCATGAGGCACAAGTCGCTGGTCGGTTCCCGCACCTGGGCTCCCGACGACGTGCTCCACGAGGCCGGCACGCTGGCCCGCGTCGCGGGAGTCTGGCGGGCGCTGCGTCCACTGGTCGAGTGGCTCGACGACCACGTCGGCCCGAGCGAGCAACCCCGGCGCTGACCCGATCGGCCCCGCCGCTGAGCCGACGAGCGGTGGCGTCGGACGCCGAACGGGCGACCCGGCGGCGGTGGCGCCGATCGTTCACCCCTTCGTCTTTATCGTTCATGTAACCCGGTCTCGATCAGTCCAGCCGCAGGTCTAGACTCCGTGAACGTGACCCGTCGCACAAAGATTGTCTGCACCATCGGTCCCGCCACGGCGACGCCGGACCGCATCCGCGAGCTCGTGGAGGCCGGCATGGACGTCGCACGGCTGAACTTCAGCCACGGCAACCGTGACGACCACAAGCGTGTCTACGAGATGGTCCGCCACGCTGCCGACGCCGAGGGCCGCGCGGTCGGCATCCTGGCCGACCTGCAGGGCCCGAAGATCCGTCTCGGGCGTTTCGCGAGCGGTCCCGTCGAGTGGCGCACGGGTGAGGAGGTGCGGATCACCGTCGACGACGTCGCCGGCACGCATGACCGCGTCTCCACTACCTACAAGGGCCTCGCCGACGACGCCCGCCCGGACGACCGGCTGCTCGTCGACGACGGCAAGGTCGGCCTGCGGGTCACCTCCATCGATGGCCTCGACGTGGTCTGCCGTGTCACCGAGGGCGGCCCGGTCAGTGACAACAAGGGCCTCTCGCTCCCCGGCACGAACGTCACGGTGCCGGCGATGAGCGACAAGGACATCGCCGACCTGGAGTTCGCGCTCGACCTGCGCGTCGACATCGTCGCGCTGTCGTTCGTGCGCAGCCCCGCCGACATCGACCTGGTTCACAAGATCATGGACAGCCGCGGGGCCCGGCTGCCGGTGGTGGCGAAGCTGGAGAAGCCCGAGGCCGTCGACAATCTCGAGGCCATCGTCCTGGCGTTCGATGCGGTGATGGTTGCGCGCGGTGACCTGGGCGTCGAGCTGCCGCTCGAGCACGTGCCGCTGGTACAGAAGCGTTCCATCCAGATCGCCCGGGAGAACGCCAAGCCGGTGATCGTCGCCACCCAGATGCTCGAGTCGATGATCACCAACTCGCGGCCGACGCGCGCGGAGGCCTCGGACGTCGCCAACGCGGTGCTCGACGGCGCCGATGCGGTGATGCTCTCGGGCGAGACCGGCGTCGGCCGCTACCCGATCAAGACCGTGCGCACGATGGCCCAGATCATCGAGGCGGTCGAGGACGGCCCGTTCTTGGTGCCCCCGCTCAACCACGTGCCGCGCACCAAACGGGGCGTGCTCTCCTACGCCGCCCGCGACATCGGTGAGCGGCTCTCGGCGCGCGCGATCGTCGCGTTCACCCAGTCCGGCGACACGGTCCGCCGCCTCGCGCGGCTGCACACCCGGCTGCCGCTGCTCGCGTTCACCCCGGCCCCCGAGGTGCGCAGCCAGCTCTCGATGAGCTGGGGCGTCGAAACGTTCCTGGTCGAGCAGGTGATGTCCACCGACGCGATGGTCCGCCAGGTCGACCACGCGATGCTCTCGATCGAGCGCTTTCAGCCCGGCGACCTCGTCGTCATCGTCGCCGGGTCGCCCCCCGGCACGGCCGGTTCCACCAACCTCATCCGGGTCCACCGCCTGGGTGAGGAGGACCTGGGCTGACGACGACCTGAGAGGATGCGGCGGTGACCCGATCCGTCCCCGCCGCGGGACCTTCCGAGGCCGACCATCGTCACGCCCGTGACGTCGCAGCGGACGGCGTCCCTGTCGGGCAAACCGTGCTCGACGGGCTGGTGGCTCTGCTCGATCTCGAGCAGCTCGAGGTCAACCTGTTCCGCGGAGTCAGCCCGCCGCACAGCCCCACCCGGGTCTTCGGCGGGCAGGTGGCGGGGCAGGCGCTCGTGGCGGCCGGGCGCACCGTTCCCGACGACCGCGAGGTGCACTCGCTGCATGCCTACTTCGTCCGGCCCGGCGACCCGCAGGTCCCGATCGTGTACGAGTCCGAGCGGGTTCGCGACGGTCGCTCCTTCACCACCCGCCGGGTGCTCGCCATCCAGCACGGCGAGGCGATCTTCTCGCTCTCGGCGTCGTTCCAGCAGCGGCAGGACGGGCTGGAGCACACGGAGCCGGCGCCGGTCGATGTGCCCGATCCGCTGACGCTGCCGAGCATCGGCGACCGCGTCGCGCGGGGCGGGAACGACGGCTGGCTGGCCCGCACCCCGCGCCCGATCGACATGCGGTTCGTCGACGAGCCGGCATGGTCGTCGGGCCGTACCGAGGCGTCCGACCTGCCCGTCCGGGTGTGGATGCGGGCCGACGGGACGTTGTCCGACGACCGGCTGCTGCACGTCTGCCTGCTCACCTACGCCAGCGACATGACGCTTCTGGGCTCGGTCCTGGCCCGGCACGACGTCGGATCACGGGTGGCGCAGATGGCGAGCCTGGACCACGCGATGTGGTTCCACCGGCCCTTCCGCGCCGACGAGTGGCTCCTCTACACCTGCTACTCGCCCACGGCGTCGGGATCCCGGGGCCTCGCGACGGGCCGGTTCACCTCGCAGGACGGACAGTTGATCGCAACCACTGTCCAGGAGGGGCTGCTGCGGGTCGAGAGGTAGCGTTCTCTGGGTGCAGACGGAAATCGCGTTCCCCGCCAGCGGTGGCGTCGTCCTGCCGGGTGTCCTCACCGTCCCCGACGGGGCCGTGGGGCCCGGCCCGGCGCTGGTGATGATCTACGAGGTGTTCGGGATGAGCGAGGAGATGCGGCGCGTCGCCCGCGACCTCGCGGCCGATGGTTTCGTCGTGCTGATCCCGGACCTGTTCGCCCGCGGCTCGATCAGGCCGCTGTGCGTGGCGAGCGCGATGCGCACCATGTCGCGCGGATCGGGGCGCGAGCTCGACGATATCGAGGCGGCGCGGCGCTGGCTGGCCGAGCGGCCCGAGGTGGACGCCGACCGGATCGGTGCCATCGGCTTCTGCATGGGCGGGGGCTTCGCGCTGCTGCTGGCCCGCACGGGCCTGTACAAGGTGAGCGCGCCGTTCTACCCGGGTGCCCACGTCGAGATGACGCAGTCCTGCCCGGTGGTGGCGAGCCTCGGGGGCCGCGACCCCGCCAACCGTGGATACGGCGCCCAGCTCGAACGCCAGCTGACGGCCCTCGGCGTCGCACATGACGTGAAGACCTACCCCGAGGCCGGGCACTCGTTCTTCACCCGCACCGAGGGTGCCCTGGCGAACGTGATGGGCCGCGTGATTCCGCTGGAATACCGCGAGGCCGACGCCCAGGACGCGCACCGTCGCGTCATCG
>JAYSXW010000363.1:0-3560 GCA_043716935.1 Pseudonocardia sp. | reverse complement strand
GGCGACCACTGGTCGGACGTCGCAAAGCGCCGGGTGCGCCATCCCGATCCGGCGTCGGCCATCGCGGTCGCTCGCCCGCGTACGCTGGACCGGTGAAGGAGAAAGGCCGGTCGATGATCGCGCAGAACCGCAAGGCGCGTCACGACTACACGATCATGGACACCTACGAGTGCGGGCTGGCGCTGCTGGGCACCGAGGTCAAGAGCCTGCGGCTGGGCCGGGCGTCGCTCGTCGACGCGTTCGCCACCGTCGACGACGGCGAGGTCTGGCTGCGCGGACTGCACATCACCGAGTACAGCCTGGGCAGCTGGACCAACCACGAGCCGCGGCGGGTGCGCAAGCTGCTGCTGCACCGCGAGGAGATCGAGCGCCTGATCGGCAAGATCCGCGAGGGTGGGCTGACGCTGGTGCCGCTCTCGCTGTACTTCAACGACGGCAAGGTGAAGTGCGAGCTCGCCCTGGCCAAGGGCAAGAAGAGCTACGACAAGCGCACCGACCTGGCCAAACGCGACGCCGAACGCGAGATTGCCAGGGCCTTCGGGCGCGCGGCCAAGGGGCGTGCCCGGGAGATGCGGTGACGCCGGCACCGCCCCGCGAGGACGCCGACATCCCCCGTTTCCTCTCCGAGCTCGGTGTGCCCGGGATCGTCGACGCCCACGTGCACTTCCTGCCCGAGCGGATGCTGGCGAAGGTCTGGGCGTACTTCGACGACGCGCAGGCGCATTACGGCATGGCCTGGCCGGTGCACTACCGCACCCCGCAGGACGAGCGCGTCGCCACGCTGGCCGCGCTCGGCGTCCGCACGTTCGCGCCGCTGGTCTACCCGCACAAGCCGGGCATGGGCGCCTGGCTCACCGGGTGGGTCACCGACTTCGCCGCGGCCACGCCGGGCGCCGTGGCGACGGCCACGCTGTTCCCGGAGCCCGACGTCGTCGACTACCTGGGCGCGGCCGTCGAGGCGGGCGCGCGGGCGGTGAAGGTGCACGTGCAGGTGGGGTCGTTCGACCCCCGCGACCCGCTGCTGCGCCCCGCGTGGGGCCTGCTCGCCGACGCCGGCGTGCCGGCAATCGTGCACTGCGGGCACGGGCCGATCCCCGGGACCTACACCGGGCTCGACGTGTTCGCCGAGGTCCTCGACGAGCACCCGCGGCTGCCGGTGGTGCTCGCCCACGCCGGCATGCCCGACTTCGTCGCGGCCTGCGCGCTGGTGCACCGGTTCTCCCGCGTCCACCTCGACACGGCGATGGTGGGGACGGCGTTCAGCGAGACGTTCGCGCCGCTGCCACCGGACTGGCCCGCCCGGCTCGTCGACATCGCCGACCGGGTCGTCTTCGGCTCCGACTTCCCCAACATCCCCTACGCCTACGCCGAACAGGTCGCGGCCGTGGCCGGCTGGGCCGCTGCGGACGACCGGTTGGGCGTCCCGTTCCTCCGCTCGGTGCTCCACGACGCGCCCGCCCGCCTGCTGGGCGTCGAACCGGGATGATCCGGCGCCGGTGAGGCGTTAGGCTGTGAGGACGTCCACACGGACGTCGAGGGGGTGAACGGTTTCGACTCCGGACGTCGATCAAGGTGAAGCGTGCCGAGGAAGGCGACGATGATCTCGTTAACCAGATGTCGCAACCTTATAAGCGCCGACTCCAGTCAGCGCGAGTTCGCCCTCGCCGCTTGAGCGAGTGTGACTCTGTCGGACCGGGTGCGTTCCCCGACCCGGACCCCGGCATCAGCTAGGGGACTTACCTGTTCGCCCGGTCGCGGGGCGGGCAGGGACACCAGACAGCGACTGGGATCGTCACCCCGGCGTGTTCGCGAGACCGGGGGATCCGAGTAGAGACACAGTGGACTGCGCACGGAGAAGACCTTGTGAAGCGACGGAGGACCCGGGTTCGATTCCCGGCACCTCCACCCCTGCACGCAGCCCCGTCGGCCAACCGGCCGGCGGGGCTTCGTCGTCCCGGCGACAGCTGCTGCTGCAGGTCGATGTCGACGGAGCAGCCCTCCGGGTGGTGGTAGTCCCCGGCAGCCATGGCGGGGAACCCGACGACAGGTGAGCGGTGAGCACGGTCGACGCCGTCGAGGGCTCGGGTATCCGAGGGCTGCCGGCACGGCACCGACACGGACGGGGCCCGGAACCACGGTCAGCGGCGGGGTGGTGGTGGCAGGGGGTCGTCGGGGGTGATGACCGGTTCGGTGAACCAGCGGTCGTCGACGAAGGCGCCGGAGTCGTCGATGAGGTAGCCGGGGCGTCGACGGCCTTGGCTCTGCTGCCCACCCATGCCGGCGCCCATGGGCATCATGGCTTGCCCGGCGCTGCCGGCGCCGCGACTGCCGATGGGGTGGGGCTCGTCCACGGCGGCGGTGAGCGGCGGGCGGGTGGGCCGGTGCTCGGTGAGGTCGGGGGGGCGGCCTTGGCCGTCGGGTCCTCGGCCGGTGATGTTGGGATCGTTGCGCCAGCTCAGGGGTTCCGCGGTGCGGGGTGCGCCGTTCGGGCCACGCTCGCCCAGGGGGTGGCCGGGGGTGCCGTAGCCGGTCGCGCGGCCGCCGGCGCCTGCGTAGCCCGAGGTGCCGCCGCCGGGGCTGGTGCTGCCAGGGCCGGTGCCGCCGTAGCCGGTGCCAGGGCGGGCGGTCGGGGAACCGGCGTGGCCCGATCCGGGTGCGCGACCGTAGCCGGGAGTGCTGTCGGCGACGCCCGGGGCGGCCGTTCCGCGGGACGCCGGGCTGCCGGAGCCGCTGCTGCCGAAGCCGGAGCCGCCAGGGCCGAACCCGCCGGAAACCGATCGTCCTGCACCCGTTCCGGTGCCGAGGCCGCCGGCTCCTGCGCCACCCGAACCGGTGGGTCGGGTGCCGCCCGCCATGCTGGTGCCGCCCGCCGTGCCGGTCGCCGCGCGTCCGAGACCGGCGGCGGCTGGGAGCCCGGCTCCGGCCGCGCCGGTACCCGTCCCGCTTGCCCCGGTGCCGGTGGCTCCCGGACCGGCTGCGGCGCCGTCGCCACCGGGGAGCGCGCCCTCGGCCGCGATCCGGCCCTCGCCCGCGATGCCCCCGCCCGCGATCGAGGGAGAGCCGCCTGTCGCGGCGGTCGCGGTCGGGGCGAGACGCGCTGCGGCACCTCCATCGGCACCGCCGGATGCGAGGCCGGTCGACGGTGTCGTCGCCCGGATGGATCCCGGCCCGTCTGCCGATCGGGCTCGAACGCCACCACTTGAGGCGCTGCCCGAGCCGGTCGCCGGCCCGCCTGCTCCGCCCATGGTGACCACGGGCGGGGGTGGTGGGGGGGTGAGTGGGAGTTGCGTCGCCTCGGAGTTGGCGGAGTAGGTGTTCATGACGTGCAGGGCCTGTGCCCTGGTCTCGATGCGCTGGGTCTCGGCGGCCCGCTGTTGCGGGGCGTACCAGGGTTCGGTGGCGCTGGGGGTCGGGATGGGGCCGAAGATCTGCTCGTCGAGGGCGGTGGGCTGCCGCGGTGGTGGTGGGAGGTTGTTGCGCACCCACGCGACCTGGTCGGCCTGTTCCACCAGCGACGTCGCCCCGGTGCTGGCGCGGGCTGCGGCGTCGGTCACCCACAT
>JAYSXW010000362.1:0-10836 GCA_043716935.1 Pseudonocardia sp. | reverse complement strand
TGACGGCCATCACGACGTCGTCGACCTCGTTGTCGGGCCAGTGCAGCCGCCCAAGCCAGCGGCGCACCCGCTCGCGCACCACCGACAGCGCCGCCGGATCGGCGGTGAGGGCCATCGAGATGACGTCCACGGGTGCGGACCGGCGGATCAGCCGGCCAGGGCGTCGTCGAGGGTGGGGAACAGGGTGAGGACGTCGTCGAGACCCATGGTGGTGATCGGCCGGATCACCGGCCGTGTCGGGTCGACGACGACCCGCAGGGGCGTGGCCGTGCGCCGGGCCTCCTCGTCGAGCGCCACGAGCTGACCCAGCCCCGAGGAGGAGAGGAACTCCAGGCCCGACAGGTCGAGGACCACCGGCGCGCCCGCGGCCTCGGCGAGGGCCCGGCCGGCCGCGGCCGCCAGCCTCGGCCCGGTGCTGAGATCGACATCGCCCCGGACGACCAGGACGGCGCACCCCGCACGGTCGGCACGATCGATCGTCATCAACTGCTCTGCGGGGGGGATGTTTCCGTGCGGGCCAGTCACCTGTCGGAGGGTACAGACACGCCAAACGATCCGGTCCCCGCGCGCATCGCGCGTGATGGCAGCGCCGGTCCGACGCGACCGGGTGACGGCTGGGACACTGTGTCGGCACGGGCGCCCCGCCCGGCGGAGAGGGGAGAAGGTGACGGCGACCGAGGAAGCGCTGGCGATGGCACGGGTGGCCGTGGCCGCGGCGGCCGACAAGAAGGCGCAGGACATCATCGTCCTCGACGTGTCCGAGCAGCTGGCGATCACCGACTGCTTCGTGATCGCGTCCGCCCCCAACGAGCGGCAGGTCCAGGCCATCGTCGACGCCGTGGAGGAGAAGCTGCGCGCGCACGGGGCCAAGCCGACGCGGCGGGAGGGGGCGCGCGAGGGCCGTTGGGTGCTGCTCGACTTCGTCGACGTCGTCGTGCACGTCCAGCACACCGAGGAACGCGGCTTCTACGGGCTGGACCGGCTGTGGAAGGACTGTCCGCGCGTCGAGTTCCCGGAGGCGCACGCCCCGCTCGACGTCTTCGACCAGGAGGCCGGCGGGACTGCCGGGAACGAGACCCGGTGACGCTGCGACGGCTCGTCCTGTTGCGCCACGGCCAGACCGACTACAACGTCGACGGTCGGATGCAGGGCCACACCGACTCGGTGCTCACCGAGAACGGTCGCGCGCAGGCCGCGGTCGTCGCGCCCGAGATCGCCAAGCTGGCCCCGTCCCGACTGATCAGCTCCGACCTGAGCCGGGCCCGTGACACCGCCGACGTGGTGGCGGCCACCGCGGGCCTGCCCGTCGCGCTCGACCCGCGGCTGCGGGAGACGCACCTCGGGGAGTGGCAGGGACTGACCGTCGCCGAGATCGAGGCCGACTGGCCCGGCGCGATCGCCACCTGGAGGTCGGACCCGGGCTGGGCGCCACCGGGCGGCGAGTCGCGCATCGAGGTGGTGCGGCGCTGCCGCCCGGTCGTCGAGGAGCTCGACGCCGCGTTCACCACCGACGCCGCGTTCACCACCGACGACGAGGCCACCGTCGTCCTGGTCGCACACGGCGGGCTGATCGCCGGGCTGGTCTGCGGGCTGATGGCCCTGCCGACGGCCGCCTGGCCCGCGGTCGGCGGGATCGGCAACTGTCGATGGGCCGCTCTCGCCCGTCGCGGTGACCACCCCCGTTGGCGGCTGGTCGGCTACAACGTGGGGGTGGCGCCCTGAGCGCCGTTCCCACCCCCGGCACCACGCTGCTGGTGCTGGCCGACTCGCTCGCCTTCCACGGGCCGGACCGTCCCGAACCGGCCGACGACCCGAGGCTGTGGCCCAACCTCGCCGCCGCGACGCTCGGCGGTCGGGCGGAGCTCGTCGCCGGCATCGGCTGGACCGCCCGCCACGCCTGGCGCGCGCTGACGTCCGACCCGCGGGTGTGGGCGCTGCTGCCGCGCGTCGATGCCCTGGTGCTCGCCGTCGGCGGGATGGACACGCTGCCCTCGCCGTTGCCGACGGCCCTGCGCGAGACGATCCCGCACCTGCGCCCCGACGGGCTCCGGCGGGCCGTCGGGCTCGGGTACCTGCGGGCCCAGCCCCGCCTCGCACGGGCGTTCGCGGCGCTGCCCGGCGGCGGCCCGGTGGCGCTGCCGCCGCACCTGACCGTTGCGCACCTGGAACGCTGCCGGCAAGCGGTGCTGGCCATCCGCCCCGGGATACCGGTGGTCGCGATGCTGCCGGCGGTGCACCGCGCGGTCGCCTACGGGGCCGTGCACGCCGGGCGTCCGGCGGCGGAGCGCGCCACCCGGGCCTGGGCCAAGCCGAGCGGGGTGGCGCTGCTGGACCTACGGCAACTCGTCGGCGCCCACGTACTGGCCGGCGAGGGGAACCCGGACGGCATGCACTGGGGCTGGCCGGCCCACGCCGCGGTCGGGGCGGCGTGCGCGAGCCTGCTGGCCCCGGCACTCGGCCACTAGACTCGACTGTCGTGTCCCCCGTCCGCACGGCCGTCGTCACCGACTCCACGGCCTGTCTCCCCGACGGTGTCGCGGCTCAGCGCGGCATCCGTGTCGTCCCGCTCGAGGTGCGGCTGGGTGGCCGGATCGGGCGCGAGGGCGTCGACTTCGACCCGGCCGTACTGTCCGCGGCGCTGGCGGACCGCACCGTCGACGTCCAGACCTCTCGTCCGGCCCCGGGCGAGTTCGCCGCCCTCTACCGGGCCGTGCTGCGCGACGGGGCGCACGAGATCGTCTCGGTACACCTCTCCCGAGCGTTGTCGGGCACGTGGGAGGCGGCGCGGATCGCCGCCGACGAGATCGGCCGCGACCGGGTGCGGGTGGTGGACTCCGGCGCCGCCGGCATGGGCCTGGGCTACGCCGTGCTCGCCGCGTCCGACGCCGCCGCCGCGGGTGCCTCCGGGTTCGACGTCGAGGCCGCGGCCGCCGACGTGGCGACGCGCTGTCGGATGTTCTTCTCGCTCGACTCCCTGGACCGGCTCCGCCGGGGCGGACGGATCGGCGCCGCCGCCGCGCTGGTCGGCACCGCGCTGTCGGTCAAGCCGCTGCTGCACGTCGTGCAGGGCAAGATCGTGCCGCTGGAGAAGGTCCGCACCACCACCCGGGCGGCCGCGCGGCTGGTGGAGCTGGCCGTGCGCGCCGCCGGCGACGGGCCGGCCGACCTGGCCGTGCACCACCTCGCCGCCGCCACCCGCGCCGAGGAGCTGGCCGCGCGGCTGCGGGAACGGATCCCGGACGCAGCGGGGCTGTGGGTCTCGGAGGTTGGCGCGGTGATCGGCGCCCACGTCGGGCCCGGGCTGCTCGCCGTCGTGGTGGTGCCGCCCCGCTGAGCGGGGTGCAGCGCTGTCTTGTGGACAACTTCCGTGTCGACCGACCTGCTCGGGCCGGTCGTGTCGGTGGGGCTCGGTAGTACTCCTCTGCGGGCTGCCCGCCGACGACCGTGGGTTCATCCGATCCACGCTCGACGGGCTCTACTCCGACGCCGACGACCAGGCGTTCCCGGACCGCGGCGACCTGGCCGATCTCGCGCGCCTGCGCGGTCTGCCCCGACGGCGCCTTGCTCCGCGGGCCGGTGTGGTCTGTCAGGACGGTGTGATGGTTGAGGCCGGGGCCCGGGCGACGGCGTAGAGGTTGCAGGGGTGCCGGACCCGCCCGGTCTGGTCACCGCCGGCGCGGCACAACGGGCACCGACCCGACGGGTCGGGGGCGTGGCGGGCGAGGAGAGCGGGGGCCGCACCGGATGCAGGGCGGAGACCCACCATGGGCGCCGACGATCAGACCCCTTACGGAGGGATCGCCAGGCTGATGATCTTGGAGGAGAGCTGTCACAACGGCCCCTGCCCGACACTGCACCGCAAGCCGGCGTCGGGGAAGGTGAAAGTCCAGGTCTACGTCACCGGCCTCGACGGGGAGGACCCACCCGACGGGGAGGACACGGTCGCCATCCCCGCCGACGCCTGGGCACGGCTGCTCGCCGACCTCCCGGTGGGGACGCTGCGGGCGGCCGGTGACACCGGAGGACTTCGACCGCCTCTTCGACTGCTTCCACCAGGGGCTGTTGCGCACCCTGGACCCGGCTGTGGTGTCCGCGTGTTCTGACCGGTGGGAGCGTCTGTGGGGTGCCGCTGTGCCCGGCAAGGCTGCACTGGCGCTGATCCGCAGTTGACCACGACGTCGCTGTCGGCCTGGTCAGATGCCGCCCGTGGGTGGGATCGACCCCATCATCTGGGGCGAAGGCGGATTCGTCGGTGGCAATCGGGCGATCGTGAGCGAGATGGTGCTGCGGGCGCTGCACCCAATCGGTCACCACATCACCCCTCGGTCTCCAATGTGGTCGGGGGAACCGATGCTTTCGTCGTCGAGAGCGAGTGCGACGACGAGTTGTCCCCATCGTGGTCCGGCCATCCACAGGTTTGCCGGTCGTCGGCCCGGGAGGTCGGTTCGGCCCTACCGTCGTCGAGGTGCGACCCGACATCCCGCCCCGGCCCGGCCGGCTCGCCGCCGTGCTCGGACCGCCCGGCACCGGGGGGCGCTGGCCGCCGCCCGCCCGGCGGCCGGTTGCGGATGCCGACGACATCGACCGAGCCGACGATGCCCCCACCCGGCCGCTACCGCTTCCCGACCCCGCAGAGCAGGACGGTCCGGACGCCGTGCCCGCCCGCCCGGCGGCGGGGCTCGCCCGGCTGCTGCCGACATCGTGGCGTGGGGCGCGGGTCGATCCCGGCCGGCCGGGTGCCACCGCGCTCGCGCTGGTGGCCGCGGCCGCCGCGGTGGCCGCGGCCGTGGGTGTGTGGAGCGAGCGGCCACGGGCCGAACCGATCACGGCGCTGCCGGCCGTCACCGTGGCGGCCGATCCGGCGTCCGCCGCAGCCGCCCCGGTGTCGGCGGCCCCCGAGGGTCCGCTCGTCGTCAGCGTGTCGGGCCGGGTCGCGCGGCCCGGGCTCGTGCAGGTGCCCACCGGGGCGCGGGTGGCCGATGTGCTCGACGCCGCGGGCGGGGCGCTGCCCGGCACCGATCTCACCGCCCTGAATCTCGCCCGCCACGTCACCGACGGCGAGCAGGTGGCCGTCGGAGTGCCGCCGGCCCCGGATGCCGCCCCCCCGGAGGCGTCCATCGGGGGGTCACCCATGGGGCCTGGCGCGGGAAGAGTCGATCTGAACGCCGCCACCGCCGAACAGCTCGACGCGCTCCCCGGCGTCGGGCCGGTCACCGCACAGCGCATCGTGGAATGGCGCACGCGGAACGGCCGGTTCGCGAAGGTCGAGCAGCTGCGCGAGGTCGAGGGCATCGGGGAGCGCCGGTTCGGGCAGTTGCGTGAGCTGGTGACGGTCTGATGCCGGTGCCCGGCCCAGCCTCGGACGACGAGCCGCGCCGCCCGCCCGACCTGCGGCTGGTGCCCTCCGCCCTCACGGCGTGGGCGGTGGTGCTGGTGGGGATCGGGCTCGGCCCGGTCGTGTCCGGGATCGTCGCGACGCTCGGGGTGGGGGTCGCGGTGCTGGCCCGCCGACGGGGGTGGCCGGGTGCGGTGCTGGCTGTGGCGGCCTGCGCGGCGGCGGCCGGCCTCGTCGTCACCGCACAGACCGCCCTGCTGGAGCACCATCCCCTGTACGACGCCGCGCGCCGGGCCGCCGCGGCCACCATCTCCGTCGTCGTGCGGGACGACCCGCGCCCGATCACCGGAGCACGCCCGGGCGCCGCTCAGGTGCTCGTGCCGGCCGACGTCCGACAGGTGCAGGTCGAGGACGGCACGTGGGCCGCCGGTGGCCGGGTGCTGCTGATCGCGCCGGCGGAGGGCTGGGAGGAGCTGCTGCCCGGCCAACGGGCCACGGCGCAGGGCCTGCTCGCCCCGGCCGGGCGCCGTGACCTCACCGTCGCGGTGCTGCGGGTCCGCGGCCCGCCGGGCGACATCGCGCCGCCGCCGTGGTGGCAGGGCGCTGCGGGAGGGCTGCGGGCCGGGCTGCGCGACGCCGCAGCCGCGGTACTCGACCCGGCCTCGGCCGGCCTGCTGCCGGGCCTCGCCGTCGGTGACACCACCGGCCTCCTGCCGGAGTCCGACGCCGATTTCCGGGCGGCCGGGCTCACCCACCTGCTTGCGGTGTCAGGCGGGAACCTGGCGATCGTGAGCGGCATGGTGCTGTGGTTGCTGCGCAGGCTCCGCGCCGATCCGCGGGTCGCCGCCGGGCTGAGCCTGCTGGCCCTGGCCGGGTTCGTGGTGCTCGCCCGGCCGTCGCCGAGCGTGGTGCGGGCCGCGGTGATGGGTGTGGTGGTGCTGCTCGCCCTCGTGCTGGGTCGCGGCCGCTCGGCCCTGCCGGCGCTCGCCACCGCGGTGCTCGCGCTGCTGCTCACCGATCCCGCGCTCGCCGTCGATCCCGGGTTCGCGCTGTCGGTGCTGGCCACCGGCGGCCTGGTCCTGCTGGCGCCGGGCTGGGCCGCGGGACTGTGCGCGGGCGGCCTGCCCGGCTGGGCGGCTGAGGCCCTTGCCGTGCCCGCGGCGGCGTTCCTCGTGACCGCACCGCTGGTGGCGGGCCTGTCCGGGCAGGTCGGCCTGGTGACGGTACTGGCCAACCTGCTCGCGGTGCCCGCCGTCGCCCCGGCCACCGTGCTCGGTGTGCTCGCAGCCGTGCTGTCGCCACTGGGTGCGCCGGTGGCGCGGGCCTGCACGTGGGCGGCCGGTCCGTTCACGAGTTGGCTCGTCGCCGTCGCGGACCGGTCTGCCGCCGTCCCCGGCGGGGTGGTGCCATGGCCCGACGGGGTGCCCGGGGCACTTCTGCTCACCGCGGTGCTCGTCGGGCTCCTGCTGCTGGCGCGCTCGCGACGGTTCCGGGCGTTGCTCGTCGCGGTGGCACTGGGCCTGGCGCTCGTCCTGGTGCCCACCCGCATCGTGACTCCCGGCTGGCCACCTCCGGGCTGGGTCGCCGTGGCGTGCGACGTGGGGCAGGGCGACGCCGTGGTGCTCGCGACCGGGCGGCCGGGTTGGGTCGTGCTCGTCGACACCGGTCCCGGCGACGGACCCGTCGACGCCTGCCTGGACCGTCTCGGCGTGCAGGGCATCACGCTGGTGGTACTGACGCACCTGCACGCCGACCACATCGGTGGCCTCGCCGGCGCGCTGCGAGACCGGTCCGCTTCCGGCATCGCGATCGGGCCGGTCCGGGAACCGGGGTGGGCACTGCGGCAGGTGGCCGGGACGGCATCGGACGCGCAGGTCCCCACGGTCGGGCTGGTGGCCGGGCAGCGCCTGGTGTGGCCGGCGTTGAGCATCGACGTCATCGGGCCCCGCCATCCCGACGACGCCGTCGATCCCGACGACGGCACCGCGGTCAACGACGGCTCGCTGGTGCTGCGGGCCCGGACCGGCGCCGGCACGATCCTGCTCACCGGCGACGTCGAGCTCGCCGCGCAGGCCGACCTGCTGTCGTCGGGCGAGGACCTGCGCGCCGACGTGCTGAAGATGCCCCACCACGGCTCGCGCTACTCCAGCGTCGCGTTCCTGGCCGCGGTGGCGCCGCGGGCCGTGCTGGTCAGCGTGGGGGCGGGCAACCCCTACCGCCACCCCGATCCCGGCCTGCTCGGCGGGCTCGCCTCCGCCGGTGTGGCGGTCCGGCGGACCGACCTCACCGGCGACGCCGCGGTCACGACCGGCGGCACCGGCCGTGACCTGCAGCTCGTCACCCGGGGTGATCCGCTGCCGGCCCCCCGTCGCCGCCCGGGCCGGCGCCGGGGTCACGGGCCGGCGTCGATCCGAGGGTCGGCGCTGCGGGTCGGCGCTGCGGGTCAACGCAGCGGGCCGTGGGTCACCGGCCGGCCAGCGCCTCCCGGACGGCCTTGCTGCTGGCCGGCACCGTGGCCGTCGGGCCGATCTGGCCGGCCACGGCATCGAGGGTCTTGAGGCCGTCGCCGGTGATCAGCAGCACCGTCTCGGCGTCGGGGTCGAGCTGTCCCGACTCCACGAGCCTCCGCGTGGTCGCCACCGTGACGCCGCCGGCGGTCTCGGCGAACACGCCCTCGGTGCGCGCGAGCAGCCGGATGCCGTCGACGATCTCGGCGTCGGACACGTGGCCGACCGCCCCCCCGGTGCGCCGCACGGTGTCGAGCACGTAGGGCCCGTCAGCCGGGTTGCCGATGGCCAGCGACCGCGCGATCGTGTCGGGCCGCACCGGGCGGATCACATCGTGGCCGTCCTCGAACGCCGCCGCCACGGGGGAACAGCCGGTGGCCTGCGCGCCGAACACCCGGTACGGGGTGGGTTCCACCAGGCCGAGCTCGCCGAACTCCCGGAAGCCCTTGTCCACCTTCGTCAGCTGCGATCCCGACGCCACGGGCACCACGATCTGTTCGGGCAGCCGCCACCCCAGCTGCTCGGCGACCTCGTAGCCGAGCGTCTTGGAGCCCTCCGCGTAGTAGGGGCGGACGTTGACGTTGACGAACGCCCAGTCCTCGTGCTCGGCGGCCAGCTCGGTCGCCAGCCGGTTGACGTCGTCGTAGTTGCCGTCGACGGCCAGCAGCGTGCCCCCGTACACCGCGGTGGTGAGCACCTTCGCCTGCTCCAGCGACGACGGTACGAGCACCACCGAGTCCCAGCCGGCGCGGGCGGCGGCGGCGGCGACGGCGTTGGCGAGGTTGCCCGTGGACGGGCAGCACAACACGGTGAAGCCGAGTTGGCGGGCCGCGGCCAGGGCGACGGCGACCACGCGGTCCTTGAACGAGTGCGTCGGGTTGCCGGTGTCGTCCTTGACCCAGAGGTCGCGCAGGCCCAGGGCGGCGCCGAGGCGGTCGGCCCTGATCAGCCGGGTGAGGCCGGGCTCGATGTTCGGGTGGCGCTGCACGTCTTCGGGCACGGGCAGGAGCTGCCGGTAGCGCCAGATGTTGGCCGGGCCGGCCTCGATGGCGGCGCGGGTGACGTTGCCGAACTCGTAGGACACCTCGAGGGGGCCGAAGCACTCGGAGCAGGCGAACTCGGCCGCGAGCGGGACCCGGTGGCCGCACTCGCGACAGGACAGGGCTCGCGCGGGCCCGAGATCGAGCGACGTGGACACGTCGAAGGTCAAGGTCATGGTGGATCTCCTCATCTTCCCCGCACCGCGGGTCGGAATTGGCACCGTGATCGTCGCGCAGAAGTTGCGCGTCGCCGGTTGCCGGGGTGTCAACGGGCCGTTCCCTCTACCCCTCTGGATGAGCCGTGTTCAGTTGTGTCACTCACCGTACGTCACGGGTCAACCGGAACCCAAGCCGTGCTCACGATCTGGGAGGGCCGTCACGCGCTGTCGGGGGTGTGCGCGACGATGGCCGGCATGACCGTCCCCCCCCTGCACCTCGTGCTCGGCGAGGAGGAGCTGCTCGTGGAGCGAGCCGTGGACGCGGTGGTGGCGCGGGTGCGCGCTCAGGATCCGGCCGCTGACGTCCGCAAGGTCCGGGCCGCGGATCTCACGCCCGTCGACCTGGCCCACAGCCTCAGCCCGTCGCTGTTCGCCGAGGCCAGGGTGGCCGTGCTGCAGGCCGCGCACGAGGTGGCCAAGGAGCTGGCCACCGCCATCGCCGAGCAGGCCGCCGATCCGGCCGACGGCATCGTCGTCGTGGTGACGCACGCGGGCGGGGGGCGCAACAAGGCACTGGTCGACGCGCTGCGCAGCCACGGCGCCGAGGTCACGACGTGGGCGAAGGTCACCCGGTACGAGGAGCGCACGGACTTCGTGCGTGGCGAGGTCCGGCGCGCCGGCGGCACGATCACGCCGGCGGCGGTCGGGGTGCTGATCGAGGCCGTGGGCGGCGACCTGCGGGAGCTGGCCGCGGCCACCGGGCAGCTCGTCGCCGACACCGGCGGCACGGTCGACGAGGCCGGGGTACGCCGCTACCACCGCGGGCGGGCCGAGTCGTCGGGCTTCGCGGTGGCCGACAAGGTGATCGCGGGCGACCGCGCGGGGGCGCTGGAGGCGCTGCGGTGGGCGGAGGCGCTGGGCGTGCCGCACGTGCTGGTGGCCGATGCACTGGCCGACGGGCTGCGCACGCTGGCGAAGGTGGGATCGGCCGGCCGCGGCGACCCCAACCGGCTGGCCGGCGCGCTCGGCATGCCGCCGTGGAAGATCCGCAAGGCCCAGCAGCAGGTGCGCTCGTGGCGACCCGAGGCTCTCGCGGCGGCCTTCGACGCCGCAGCCCGGGTCAACGCGGACGTGAAGGGGGCGGCGGCCGATCCGGGTTACGCGCTGGAGCGGGCGGTCCTGATCATCTGCGCGGCACGGGGTAATTGACCCACCGACAGCAGCGTCGTGGGATACTGCCCTTCTGTAGTCGATCGGCGGGGTGAGCCGGCCGCCAACAGCGTCAGGGGACTCCCAACCACGGCGGTGTGACGGAATCCCACGTACCACGACGGCTGCGGCGCAGAGACACCGGCCGACGGCGACCCCCTCCCGAGGGGAAGGGGCCGACGAGGCAGGTCAGGCCGCGGAGGTGCCGGACGAGGTGACGTCGACCCGGCGCGCCATGGCCGACTTGCGGTTGGCGGCCTGGTTCTTGTGCAGGACGCCCTTGCCGGCAGCCTTGTCCAGGGCGCGGCTGGCGGCGCGCTGGAGCACAACGGCCTTCTCGGCGTCACCGGCCTCCACGGCCTCACGGAAGCGGCGCACGGCGGTACGTACCGAGGAGCGCACCGACTTGTTGCGCATGCGGCGCTTCTCGTTGGTCTTGACCCGCTTGATCTGGGACTTGATGTTGGCCACGCGTATGCCTCGAGTTCTTCCTGGCGCTGGATGGCGCCTGTTCCGGTCGGCCCAGGCGGCGAGGGTTGATGCTGGACACACCGGGGCACTCGGCCTCTGACGATACAGGGCGCCGT
>JAYSXW010000361.1:0-1187 GCA_043716935.1 Pseudonocardia sp. | reverse complement strand
GAGCTGGGCCACGCCCTCGCCGAGGCCCTCGGCGGCGGGCCGGCCGTGCTGCCGGTCCCCGCCGGATCCACCCTTCCCGACGGCGACGCGGACGGCGCCGCCGTGGTGATCGCCACTTCGGGATCGACGGGTGAACCCAAGCTGGTGGCCTTGTCCGCGGCCGCGTTGACGACGTCGGCCGAGGCCACCGCCGCCCGGCTGGGCGGGCCGGGGCGCTGGCTGCTGGCCCTGCCCGCCGAGCACGTCGCCGGCGTCCAGGTGGTGGTGCGGGCTCTGCTCGCCGGGGCGCCTCCGCAGGTCCAGGACCTGCGCGGGAGCTTCCGCCCGGCCGACTTCGTGGCCGCCACCGCCCGGCTGGGCACCGGTCGCCGCTACACGAGCCTGGTGCCGACCCAGCTGCGACGCCTGCTCGACGCGGGCGCGTTCGAGGCGCTGCGCAGCTACGCGGCGGTGCTCGTCGGTGGGGCTGCGCTGGACCCGGCACTGCGCGCGGCTGCGCTCGACGCCGGTGTGCCGGTCGTCGCGACCTACGGCATGAGCGAGACCGCCGGCGGCTGCGTCTACGACGGCGTCCCGCTCGACGGGGTGCGCGTCGACGTCGACGGCGACGGCCGCGTCCGGCTCGGCGGGCCGACGCTCGCGCAGGGGTACCTCGGCCGGCCCGCCGAGACCGCGGCGGCGTTCGTCGACGGCTGGTTTCGCACCAGCGACCTCGGCCGGTGGCGCCACGGCCGGCTGGAGGTGCTCGGCCGGGCCGACGACGTGATCGTCACCGGCGGGAAGAAGGTGCCGCCTGCGGCCGTCGAGCGGGTGCTCGTCGCCCAGCCGGGCGTGCGGGCCGCGTGCGTCGTCGGGCTGCCGGACGTCGAGTGGGGCCAGATCGTGGCTGCAGCGGTGGTGGCGGTCGACGCCGATCATGACGCGCTGCGCGCCTCCGTCCGGACCGAGCTGGGTCGGGCGGCCGTCCCGCGGTTGATCGTGGCGCTACCGGAGCTGCCGCTGCGGGGCGTCGGCAAACCGGATCGGATGGCCGTCACGGCCCTGCTGGCCGCGCGCCACCCGGCCGGGTGAAAGAACCGGCCCGGAAGGGCTGTAGAGGCTCACCCCTTCGTGCCGCTCCCTCTGAGTTGATCGACCGTTACTCATCCGTCCGGTCTCCTTCGCCCCGTACGACACTCTCATCACAG
>JAYSXW010000037.1:0-2128 GCA_043716935.1 Pseudonocardia sp. | reverse complement strand
GCCCAGTTCAGTGAGAGGCTGCCGTGCGAGCGCAACGGCACCTGGGATTCCTCCTTGAGCCGGGCGACGATGTCGACGGCGTCGCCGCTCACTACGGTCGCGTCGGGCCAGTCGAGGGGTCCTTCCAGCGTGGACGACACCACCGTGGCTGGCATGTCCCGCATCCGGGTGACCCACGGGTCGCGCACGTCGGACTCCTCCGTGCTCGACGCCAGCATCTGCACGAACTGCCGGAACGTGGTGGCCCCGAAGACCATCCGCTGGTCGGCGTCGAAGGAGGCGAGGCGGTGGTCGAGCAGTTCAGGGCCCTGTTTGCTCCAGTAGCCGCCCCAGTCGCCGTCGCCACCGTAGGAGCCGTAGCCGTCGAGGCTGGAGAAGACGTCGAAGGTGTAGGTAGCAGTCATGGCGATCTCCAATCGATAGCCGACCGGCCCGCTGCCGGTCGTTGGTCATACTCGTGTAGACCCGGCGCGCCGCCCGAACTGATCGTTGCTGCAGAACAGTGCGGGGAGCCGCGCCAGCGGGCCAGCGCGGTCGGAGGTGGTTGCGCAGGACTGGTCGGGTGGTGGGTCTGTCCTCGCGTCGGCGCTGTGACGGTGCCCGGGAACCCGGTGGCAGTCCAGGCCCTGCGGCCGCTGCGCGGTCGCCTTCGGCGAGCCTGGACCGCCGCCGGAACCCCGAGCAGGGATCCGTCGCGCCGACGCGAGGAGAGACCCGCCTGATCACCGGGCCGGGGGTGTGCTCCGGTCGACATGGATGAACTACCACCGGCCCTGGGCGGGCCGGCTCTCTCCGGGGGCCGGGCGCTGCCCGGACCCGGCCTCGCTTCAGAGAGCCGGGGTCAGGCCGCGGGCACCTGGGCCGCGGTCACCTCGGCTGGTGAGCCGGGGCCATGAAGGACGGCCTGGAGGGCGCGGTGGTGGTCGGGCCGGTAGGGCTGGTGGTCTTGCCAGCACCGCCAGATGACGTGTAGCCAGGCCCGGGCCACGATCCGCACGGCGTGCGGGTGGCGGTGCCCGCGGGCGCGGGCGGCGTCGTAGAGGCGGGCGGCCCAGGGGTTGGCGTGGCGGGAGTCGGCGGCGAAGTCGCAGACCGCGTCGCGGAGTTGTTTGTCCGCGGCCCACCGGAATGCGGTGATCTTCACCTTCCCCGACTGCCGCGTCGACGGGGTCACGCCGGCGAGTGAGGCCAGCGATTCGGGGGTGGGGAACCGGGCGCGGCAGTCCCCGATCTCGCCGAGCAGCCGGGCGCCGCGCAGGGTCTGGGTGCGGGGCAGGCTCAGGAAGATCGGGGCGTCGGGATGGGCGCCGAACAAGTCCGCGATGTGGACTTCGAGGGCGCGGATCTGGGCGGCGATCGCGGTCAGCACGGTGACCAGTGCTGTGGTCACGACGGCTGCCGCGGCGCCGGCCGGGCCGGTGACGCCGCGGGGCGCGGTCTGGAGGTGGGCGTGGAGCTTGGCGGGGTCGGAGCGGCCGGGGTAGCCGGTGCTGCGCAGCCAGGCCGCGAGCCGGGTGGGGGTGAGCCAGTCGGTGTCGGTCTGGCAGGTGAAGCGGGTCAGGAACCGCAGGCTGGTCGGGGCGTCGAGGTGGGTGAACAGACCGACCGGTCCGGGGTAGAAGAACTCCAGGTGCGCGCGCAGTTGGTTGGCCAGGCCGATCCGGTGGGCGAGTAGGTCCTTGCGGGCGCGGACCGCGGAGCGCAGCGCGACGGTGGCCGGGGTGTCGGGGATCAGCGGGCGGAGTCGGGCGCGGTCGGTGCGCAGGGTGTCGGCCAGGACGTAGGCGTCGAACCGGTCGTCTTTGTTGCCGCTGGTGCGGTAGCGGCTGCGCAGGTTCGCGAGCTGGTTGGGGCTGATCACCACAACGGTCAGGTCGGCGGCGAGTAGGGCGTCGACGACCTGGAGACGGAGAAGCGGTCGATCGCGGTGCCGGTGTGGTCGACGATCGCGACGGCGTGATCGGTGCTGGCCCAGTCCACCCCGGCGGTCACCCCACCCGGCGGGGTCGGCGGCAGCTGCGCCGGCGGTGGGGCGGCCGGCAGGTCGGTGGACGGATCGGTGGTGGTGGTCATGATCTGGCTCCCAGGGCGTGTTCTGGTCGGCACCCGCGGAGCGCGGTTCTGGGTC
>JAYSXW010000360.1:0-1187 GCA_043716935.1 Pseudonocardia sp. | reverse complement strand
ACCCGCCGAGCTCGTGTTCGACGAGCCAGCAGCCAGTCCGGTGAGGCTGCTGCCCGAGCCCACCGACGGTCTCGACTCGGTTCTGCCGGTCGGGGATGCCGCTGTGGGGATCGTGCCGGTCCGAGGCGGCGCAATCGAGGACCCTCAGCCGCTCGACGCACGCGTTGTCGTCCCCGACCCGTCCGGACGGATCGGCGGTGGCCGGGCCGATCGGCCACTGCCACCCGAACCGACCGTCCCCGTCCCGCTCCTGTCGGACAAGATGGAGATCAACCCACAGGCGTGGGGTGATGGTTTGTGTCCGAGGGGCGTCGTGCGCACTACCTACACGGTTGAGTTTGTCGGAGGTCTGCAGGTAGACCAGCTACCGGCTGCTTGGCGCCAGGCCGGACCTGCTGCTTGGCCGTACGCTCCGGGATCGCGTTCTGCGCGCTCGACTGGCGCGCCAAATTCTGAATCATGCTCGTGGGTGTCGTGGCAGCGCGTAACCAGCCGCCCACTCGCCACCTACAAGATCACGTGAGCACTTTGCCGGGGCCCTGCTGCCTCGGGGAACGCGCCAATTCCCTGCTCAAGACCACCTTCAAGGCGCTACGCCGCTACCGCGGCTGCCCCTGGCGCATCGGCCGCATCATCGCCGCCGCGCTCGTCCTGCTCCACCACGAAAACGACCGCACCACCTGACCAACACACAGAGCATCACGCAACGTGACAGTCGGTCACTCGGACAGGATCAGTGGCGGCGAGCCGTTCGGGAGTGGCTCGCGGTCGGCGTCGAGGTTTGTCACGCCGAGCGCGGCGACCGCGGAGGTGGGGCTGGTGGCCGCCGGGGCCGGTGGTGAGGATCCCGCTCCCGCGCAGGCCGTCGGCGTTCGGGGATCCGCAGCCGCGAGCCGGGTGCGGGCTCAATTCCTTGCGTAGGATCGGCGTCGTGTCGGCGGGCCACGACGACATGTCCACCACGCCGGTGGCCTCGGCGCCGCCGCGGAGTTCGGTCTGACCCGCCTTCTCGGCCGCGCGGGGACCCCGGGCCTGGTACGCGGGTGTTCACGCCCTCGTCGGGATGGGGGCGAGGGGGGTGTGGATGCCTAAGTGCCCCAGCGACGCTCTGGCGGACAGCTCTACCCCGCAGCGGCGAGGTGGGCGGCGAACTCCTTGGCGACACCAGCACGGCGATCTGCCCGCCG
>JAYSXW010000359.1:0-3596 GCA_043716935.1 Pseudonocardia sp. | reverse complement strand
CAGCACCAGGCACCTGCGTGTCGAGAAGCTGATGTACCGGATCGTGCGGGTCGACCCCGACGCCGAGCAGCGCTGGACCACCTACGCCGCCGGCATCCTCGGCTTCTCGTTCGTCTCGGTGGTGCTGCTCTACCTGCTGCAGCGCCTGCAGCCGTTCCTGCCGCTCGGTTTTGACCGCGGCGTGGTCGGCGACGACGGCGTCAACACCGGCATCCCGCCGGCCATGGCGTTCAACAACGCCGTCTCGTTCGTGACGAACACGAACTGGCAGTCCTACGTGCCGGAGGCCGTCGCCGGGCACACCGTGCAGATGGCCGGCTTCACCGTGCAGAACTTCGCCTCGGCCGGGGTCGGCCTGGCGGTGGCTGTCGCGCTGACCCGCGGCCTCATCCGCTCCAACTCCGACCGGCTCGGCAACTTCTGGGTCGACCTGACCCGCGGCGTCGTCCGCGTCCTGCTGCCCGTGGCGTTCGTCGGCGCCATCGTGCTGGTCGCCCTCGGCACGGTGATGTCGCTGCAGGCCGGCACGGGCGTGACGAACGTCGACGGCACGCAGTACACGATCCCGCTCGCGCCCACGGCGTCGCAGGAGTCGATCAAGGAGTTCGGGACGAACGGCGGCGGGATCTTCAACGCCAACTCCGCGCACCCCTTCGAGAACCCCACCCCGCTGACCGACCTCATCGAGATCTTCCTGCTGCTGGTGATCCCGGTCAGCCTGACCCGCACGTTCGGCACCATGGTGCGCGACGCGCGGCAGGGCACGGTGCTGGTGGCGGTCATGGGCGTCATCTGGACGATCTTCCTGGCCGTGGCCTGGTTCTCCGAGACCCACCCCAACGGCCCGGCGGCCATCGCCGCGGGCGCCGCGATGGAGGGCAAGGAGGTCCGGTTCGGGATCCCGAGCTCGGTGCTGTTCGCCGTCTCGACGACGGGCACCTCCACGGGCGCGATCAACTCGCTGCACGACAGCTTCACCGGCGGTGCAGGCGGAATCACGATCCTGCACATCCTGCTCGGCGAGGTGACGCCCGGCGGTGTCGGCACCGGCCTCTACGGCATCCTCGTCATCGCGATCATCGCGGTGTTCCTGGCCGGCCTGATGGTCGGGCGCACGCCGGAGTATCTGGGCAAGAAGCTCGGCCGCGTGCAGGTCACCGCCGCGTCGGTCTCGATCCTCGCGATGCCCGCCCTCGTACTCATCGGCGCCGGCCTGGCCATCGCCCTGCCCGGCACCCTCGACGCCCTCAACAACGACGGGTCGCACGGCTTCGCCGAGGTGCTCTACGCGTACGCGTCGGCGTCGAACAACAACGGCAGCTCGTTCGCCGGCATCACGGTGACCAGCGACTTCTTCCAGGCGACGCTCGGCATCGCCATGCTGTTCGGCCGGTTCGTCCCGATCCTCGCGACGCTGGCGCTGGCCGGCTCGCTGGCTCGGCAGAAACGCATCGAGGCCGGCGCGGGCACCCTGCCCACCACCGGCCCGCTGTTCGCCGTTCTCGTCGGCGGAACGATCATCCTCGTCGCCGCCCTGACGTTCTTCCCCGCATTGGCTCTAGGACCGCTAGCAGAGGCACTCTCATGAGCACCGAACTCCAGGAACGACCCACCGCCGCACCCGCGTCCGGTGGCGCCGTCAAGGCCGGGGCGTTCAGTCCCCGACAGCTGCTCGCAGCCCTGCCCGACGCGCTGCGCAAGTTCGACCCCCGCACCCAGCTGCGCAACCCCGTCATGTTCGTGGTGTGGGTCGGCTCCGCGCTGGTGACCGTCTTCTGCTTCGTCGAGCCCAGCGTCTTCTCGATCCTCATCGCGGTCTGGCTGTGGCTCACGGTGCTGTTCGCGAACCTCGCCGAGGCCGTCGCCGAGGGCCGGGGCAAGGCGCAGGCCGAGTCGCTGCGCCGCACCAAGAAGGACACGATCGCCCGTCGGCTCGACAGGTCGGGTGTCGAGTCGAACGTCGCCGGCACGGAGTTGACGATCGGCGACCTCGTGGTCGTCGAGGCGGGCGAGACCGTTCCGGGCGATGGCGACGTCGTCGAGGGCATCGCCACCGTGGACGAGTCGGCGATCACCGGCGAGTCCGCGCCCGTCATCCGGGAGGCCGGCGGCGACCGCAGCTCGGTCACCGGCGGTACCACGGTGCTGTCGGACCGGATCGTTGTCAAGATCACTACCAAGCCGGGTGAGTCGTTCGTCGACCGGATGATCGCGCTGGTCGAGGGCGCGTCACGGCAGAAGACGCCCAACGAGATCGCGCTGACGATCCTGCTGGCCGTCCTGACGATCATCTTCCTGCTGGCCGTGGTCGCAGTGGCGCCGATGAGTGCCTACGCGGGCCGGCAACAGTCGCTGGTCGTGCTGACCGCGCTGCTGGTGTGCCTCATCCCCACCACCATCGGCGCGCTGCTCTCCGCGATCGGCATCGCCGGGATGGACCGGCTGGTGCAGCGCAACGTGCTCGCCACGTCGGGCCGCGCGGTCGAGGCGGCGGGCGACATCGACACGCTGCTGCTCGACAAGACCGGCACGATCACGTTCGGCAACCGGCAGGCCACCGAGCTGATCCCGGTAAACGGTGTGTCACTGCGCGAGCTGGCGCAGGCGGCCCGGCTGTCCAGTCTGGCCGACCAGACTCCGGAGGGCCGCAGCATCGTCACCCTCGTCGCGCGGGAGCACGAGCTGCCCGGCGAGGCCACCGCCGCCGAAGCCGTGGCGCAGTTCGTGCCGTTCACGGCGCAGACCCGGATGTCGGGCGTCGACATCGACGGCCGGGAGATCCGCAAGGGCGCCGGGTCGTCGGTGGCGAGCTGGATCGGGGCGCGCTCCGACGAGGTCGAGGCGATCGTCGACGGGATCTCCGACGGTGGCGGCACGCCGCTGGTCGTGGCCGAGCGGAGCGTCAGCGGAGCGAATATCGACGCCGAGCGGAGCGTCAGCGGAGCGAGCATCGACAACGCCCGTACCGGCGGCGTCGCGCAGGTGCTGGGCGTCGTGCGGCTCTCCGACGTGGTCAAGCCCGGCATGGCGGCACGGTTCGACGAGCTGCGGGCCATGGGGATCCGGACCGTCATGATCACTGGGGACAACCCGCGCACCGCGCGGGCGATCGCGGCCGAGGCCGGGGTGGACGACCACCTCGCCGAGGCCACGCCCGAGGACAAGATGGCGTTGATCCGCAAGGAGCAGGAGGGCGGGCGGCTGGTCGCGATGACCGGCGACGGCACCAATGACGCGCCAGCGCTCGCCCAGGCCGACGTCGGCGTCGCGATGAACACGGGGACGGCCGCGGCCAAGGAGGCCGGCAACATGGTCGACCTCGACTCGGACCCGACCAAACTGATCGAGATCGTCGAGATCGGCAAGCAGTTGCTGATCACCCGGGGTGCGCTCACCACGTTCTCCATCGCCAACGACCTCGCGAAGTACTTCGCGATCCTGCCGGCGATGTTCGTGGTGCTCTACCCCTCGCTCGGGGCGCTCAACGTCATGGCGCTGGCCACGCCGCAGTCGGCGGTCCTGTCCGCGGTGATCTTCAACGCTCTGATCATCGTGGCGCTGATCCCGCTGGCCCTGCGCGGGGTGCGCTACCGGCC
>JAYSXW010000358.1:0-10970 GCA_043716935.1 Pseudonocardia sp. | reverse complement strand
CGCACCACGTGTCCACATCGGACACGACCATGGCCAGTCGCTCGCGCAGCGGCTCCCGGCCGACCTGCAGGGTGTAGGCGACGTCGGCGAGCTCGGGCCGGCCGCGGTCGGCGTCAGGCTGGGCCGCGAACAGGGTCCTCAGCAGGTAGTTCGCCAGCTCGGACGGCGGGGCGGCGCCGTCGGCGCCGACCCCGGCGAGCTCCGGCGGCAGTTCGCCCCGGCCGAGCCGGGCCAGCTCGGCCGACAGCCGCTCGGGGTCGACCGGCGGGCGTGACCTGCGGCCCTCCGGCGATCCGACGGCAGCGACCATCCGGCCGGCCAGCTCGCGCAACCGCTCCCCGTCGTAGGCGGACAGCACCATCAGCTGCGCAGAGGCCGGCTCCGGAGCCGGCAACCGCGTCGCGGGCGGCTCCTCGATCACGGCGTGGGCGAGGGTTCCGCCGGCCCCGAACGAGCTGATGCCGGCCCGCCGTGGCGTGGCCCCGGTGAGCCACGGCGAACGCTCCTGCTGCACCCGGAACGGCACGGCGTCCCAGGAGATGTTCGGGTTGAGCTCGGCGGCGTGCAGGGACGGCGCCAGCTCACGGTGCCGCATCTGCAGGACGATCTTCGTCAGCCCGGCGAGCCCCGCTGCCGCCTCGACGTGGCCGACGGTCGACTTCACCGAGCCGATCGGGATGGCGCCGGGGGGCAGGTCGGCGCCACCGAAGGCCCGCGTCAGGCCCTTGATCTCCACGGGATCGCCCAGCGCCGTCCCGGCGCCGTGTGCCTCGATGTACCCGATCGTTCCCGGGTCGACCCCGGCGTCCCGCAGCGCCGCCGTCACCATGTCGCCCTGGGCGTCCGGGTTCGGGACGAGATAGCCGTTGGTGCGGCCGGCGTGCACGACCGACGTGCCACGGATGACGGCGTGGATCCGGTCGCCGTCGGCCACCGCCCGGTCCAGCGGCTTGAGAATCACCACGCCGGCGCCTTCGGCCGGCACGAAGCCGTCCCCGCCCGCGCCGAAGCTGCGGCAGCGATGGTCGGTGGCGTCGAGCTGCATCCGGCGCAGTTGCACGAACTTGTTCGGATGCAACGACAGGTTGACCGCGCCGACGATCGCGACCTGCGACTCCCCCGAGCGCAACGTCCGCATCGCGAGGTGCAGCGCCGTCAGGGACGACGAGCACATCGTGTCCAACGACAGGCTCGGACCGTGCAGGTCGAGGAAGAACGAGACCCGGTTGGCGATCCCCCCGAGGGTGGCCCCCGAGTCGTGCCGGTCGCCTGCCGATGACTGCTCGACCCCGAAGAACGGGTACTCGTTGTACATCGCGCCGACGTACACGGCGACCTTCGAGTCGTGCCGCTCGCGCAATCGCGCCCTGGTGTACCCGGCGTCCTCCATCCCCTCCCAGACGACCTCGAGGAACAGCCGCTCCTGGGGATCCATGAACGCGGCATCGCGGGGGCTGATGCCGAAGAGCAGGGGGTCGAACGTGTCGACCTCGTCGAGGAAGCCGCCCCACATGAGGTCGGTCGGCCAGCCCTCCGAGGCTCGGTGCGGAGGGAGCGGGCCGACGCAGTCGAGCCCTCCCGCGAGGTTCTCCCAGAATCGGGCGAGGTCCGGCGACCGCGGATAGCGGCCGGCGATCCCGACGATGGCCACGGCGCCATCAGGATCGACACCGTCGGCCGCGCCGTCGCCGGTGCCGGGTCCCGCCGTGCGGGCCGGCGTGGGTCGCGGCGGCGGGCGTGGATCCTCCGGTTCGGACGCCCAGCGCTCCGGATGCCCCCGGACCAGGTCCGATGCCACGCCGGCCAGGTCGGGATAAGTGAAGAACAGCGTCCGGTCCGTCTCACCGAGATCGTCCTGAAGCCGCGCATTCATGCGATTCACCAGAAAGGAGCTCAGCCCGATCTCTGCCAGTGCCGTGTTCGGCCTCAACCGCCCGGCGGGAATTCCGGACACCTCGGCATAGAGGTCGATCAGATAGCGCTCGGCGGCGGCCCGGCCTGCCGTCGATGCCCGGGGCGCCGGCTCGGCCGTGCAGGCCGGCTCGACCGGCGACGCGAGCTCGTCCCCCCATGGCAGCGGCGGGAGCGAGACCCGGGCGGGCGGCTCGGGCCAGTAGCGGCGCCACGGCACCTCCTGGCCGTCCAGCCACTGGGCGCCGGCGCCGATCTCATCGGCCGGCATCGAGTCCGGCGGACGCGTCGCGTCGACGACGGCCGTACCCAGGCCCGGATGCGGCCGTCCGTCGAGGTAGGCGGCGAGGCCATCGGTCACACCGGAGAGGTCTGCCGCTGTGACCGCGAGCCGGTGGGCCATGGCGACGCGGCCGGTCTGCAACGTGAACGCGACGCCGCCGAGGTCCGACCCGACGCCGTCGCCTGCTGGCTCGGCGAGGTGCCCCAGCAACTCCCGGGCGTAGCGTCGCAATACCGGCTCCGCGGGTGCGGAGAGGATGACTACGTGCTCTGCGGACACCTTCGGCGACATGGGCCCCTCATGAGTCCGGCCGCAGTTCTCGCTCACTGCCGGCGGTTGTGGGAACGGCCGCATTAGCCGTTCTGATCCTCGGGCGTACCTCGTGGACGGTAGTCACCGACCCGACAGTGGCCTGCTCATAAATGAGCAGGGCCGACAGACCGACGGATCAGGCGGCGACGAGCTGCCGCATCCGGGATTCGAGAAGTTCTGCGGCGCCGACCATGAGCAGATCAGCGATCACGTCGACATCACGGCTACGCCATTCGGCCAGCGGAGTACCGGCCACGAACCGGTTGAAGGCACCCATGGCGGGGCCGCACGGGATCTGGAAGTTCAAGGACTCGTCGGCCGCACCGGACAGCGCCGCCTCGGTGGCGTGCCGGAAGAACCACCTGAGAACCAGTGCCATCCAAACCTTCGGGTTCTGCTCCGCGAGCCTCAGCTCGACCTTCCGTTGCCGGCTCGGATCGCGCCGGACCTCGTTCCACACGTCGTCGAGGGAACGTCGGAAGTATTTCGTCTCCAGCATGCGCAGGGTCGGCTGGTCGATTTCGTCGAGGCTCGCGTGATCCCGGTAGATCCGCTGGAGGCGCGCCGCCCGGGCGGGGAACAGCGTTCCCCTGCGCACGACCCTGGTCCGCCCACCGAGCTCGAACAGTTCGCCGGCCGGCGCGTCTCCGGTGTCGTCGACGTCCAGCGTGGCCAGTAGGTCCTTGACCTCCGGCGACGTCCGGGCCTGCGGCGTGCACTGGTTGACCGAGCCGGTGAGGACGAAGTCCGCGCCGATGAGGAAGGCGGCGGCGACCGCACTCGCGTCGCCGATGCCGCCCGAGGCTCCGACGCGCACCGGGCGGCGGTAGCCGTAGCGGGCGGAGGCCGCATCGCGGGTCATGAACAACGCCGGCAACAGCGTGGCGCTGCATCCACCACCGGCCAGCCAGCCCGAGTCGCCTTCGACGCAGATGTCGCTGGCGACCGGCAGGCTCGCGGCGGCGGCGGCCTCCTCGTCGGTCAGCACCTCGTCGGCACGCAACTGCGCGATCACCTCGGCCGGAGCCGGACGGAGAAACGCCTCGGCCCGCTCCACGCGGATCACCTTGACCAGCAGCTGCCGCTCGGCGACGAACCCGCCGTCCGGCAGCTGGCGTGCGCCGGTGAAGCGCCAGCGCACGACGGACGGGGTGAGGCCCGGGAAGCCGGCCACCTCGGCGTGCCGGACCCCGTGCCGCAGGCCCATCTCGACCAGCCCCCTGACCCGTTCCGGCTCCTCGAGGCCGGCCGGGAGGTTCAGCCCCCACCGCGGCTCGCCGTGCGCCGCGGCCAGCGCGGTCAGGTCCTCGTCCACCGCGGCGAGCGGCTGTCCGACGGTACCCAGGAAGCCCACCAGGCCGGCCTCGGCCAGCCGGCCGACCAGCTCCGGCCCGGAGATCCCATGACCCATACCACCTGCGAGATAGGCGTACCGCGTGCGGTAGTCGCGGCGGAACTCGGCGCTGCCGAGCCCCGGCCGGTCCGACCCCGCGTCGGCAGGAACGCGCCGCGGCTCGGCCTGCGCCGTGGGCTGCGGTGCAGATGGCAGCACGGGGTGCGGCAGATCGGCCTCCGACTTGCGCCACATCGTGGTGAGTACCTGCCCCGGCCCGATCTCCTCGATGTCCACGACTCCCCGGCGGGCGAGCAGGCACATCGTGTCCCACCACATCACCGGCCGGGTCAGATGGTGGAGCAGCTCGTCGGCGATCGTGTCGTCCCGCAGCGGCGCGGCGGACACGTTCCCGATGACCGGGATCGTGGGCTCGGCGAACGTCACCTCGCGCAGTGCCGCGGCGAACTCGCGAGCGGCAGGCTCCATGTATCGCGAGTGCGCCGCCACGCTGACGTTCAGCGGCACCGCCCGCCCCCCCGTCCCCGCAGCCACCACGTCGGCCACCGCCCGGCAGGCCGTCCGCGGCCCCGCCAGCACGAGCTGGTCCGGCGTGTTGTGGTTGGCGAGGTCGACGTCGTCGATGCCGGCCTCCTGGATCAGGTCCATCAGGCGGTCCCGCTCGACGCCGAGCACTGCCGTCATCGCGCCGCCGCTGCACCGGCTCATCAGCTCGCCGCGCCTGTGCACCAGACGCAGCCCGGTCTCGAAGTCGATGCAGCCGGCTGCCAGCAGGGCGTTGTACTCGCCGAGGCTGTGACCGGCCAGGTAGCCGGGGGCGCCGCCCTGCTCCCTGCGGCGCAGGTAGCTCAGCGCGTTCACGACGAAGATCGCCGGCTGGGCGTTCTCGGTACGTCGGAGCCGATCTCCGTCGGACAGGCAGAGCTCCCGCACCGAGTAGCCGAGGATCGCGTCGGCCGTCGCCAGCAGGTCGGGAAACCCGTCGAACAGGTCGGCGCCCATGCCGGGACTCTGCGCGCCCTGACCTGGGAAGAGGAACCCGAGGCTCATCCCTGCTCCCAGGGGAACCGGCCGTCGGCGGCGAACGCAGCGAGCCGTTCCCGGACGGCGGGCAGCGCCATCAACCGGCCGAGCTCGCCGACCGCGAGACGGCGGGTGTCCTCTGAGATCGGCCAGAGCGCACCGGCGTAGCGCTTGATATCGCCGATGGTCGACGGATCCAGCTTGGCCGCGCGGAACGCGAGCCGCCGCACCAGCGCACGGGGATCGGCGCCGACCTCGTCGACGAGCCCGCAGCCCGCTGCCGAGGTGGCGTCGACCGGTTGGGTGGACAGCGCCATCGTGTACGCCCGCTGGAAGCCGACCCGGCGCAGGAGGAACGGCAGCACGCAGCACGGGGCCAGGCCCCACAACGCCTCGGGCAGGGCGAAGGTGGTGCGCTCCGTCGCGTAGACCAGGTCGCTCGCCGCCGTCAGCCCGACGCCACCTCCCGCGACCTTCCCGTCGACGGACGATACGACGAACAGCGGCGTCGTGGTGAACCGGTGCAGGAGGTCGAAGAACGCCGACGCCGAGGTCTCCGGAGCGTTCGTGTCGGGCTCTCCGGTGGCCGACCGCCCAGCGTCGACAAGGTTCATTCCCGTGCTGAACACTCCGGCGGCCGAGGTGAGCAGCAGCACGCGGCATCGGGGATCGGCCTCGGCCTTGTCGAGCGTGCGCGACAGCTCGTCGATGAGGGCGTCGTCGATCGAGTTGCGGCCGTCGCCACGGTCCAGGCTGGCCAGCATGATCGCCGGTCCATCGGTCACGTCCATCGGTACTCCCGGTGGTAGTCCTCGATGCGGTCGAGCACCAGCAGGCCCTCGCCCGCGAATCGGTCGCCGTACACCGGCTCGTAGTCGGCGGGGTCGAACACCGCGTCCCGCACCCCGAAGCCGCGCTGATCACCCATGGCGGACAGGTGCTCGTACTCCTCGACGGTCAGCGTCCGGCGGGCATCGAGGGCCGCGCCGGTGGTGGGCGCGTGCCGGGCGTCGGACGCGGTGGGCGGCATCACGCCGCTGTAGAACTCCGACGCGCAGCCCGAGCCGTAGGAGAACAGGCCGACCCGGCGCGCCACGTCGAAGCGAGCGGTCTCGATCACCGAGCACAGGGCGAGGTACAGGGCGGCGGAGAAGAGGTTGCCGACCCGTTTCGGGTAGTCGAGCGAGGGGGCGACCCTGGCCGCGAAGTCGGCTTCGATCTCGGCCGCGGACAGCCGGTGCAGCCGACGGACCAGCGTCCGGTGCGCGCCCTTGACCATCCCGGCGAACGGGGTGTGCAGGGCGAGGTGGTCGAAGGTCGTCATCAGGTCGGCGCCCGCGACCCGGCTGCGGTAGTCGGCGAAGCTGTTCTCCAGGCAGCTCAGGTAGGCCAGCAGCGACAGGTCGGAGTCGACGAGGTCGTGCTCGACGCTCGGGCGTGCCGTGTCCATCACCTCGTAGGTGTGGAAGCCGCTGGCTCCCGGATCCAGTGCGAGGACCCGTGGATCGGCGCTGACCAGCATGGCCACGGCGCCCGCCCCCTCCGACGGCTCCCAGTACGTGCCCCTGGCCGCGACGCTCGGTGCGTCGGCAGCGATCACCAGCGCCCGGGCACCGGGCACCGGGCTGGCTCCGACGATGGCCGCGGCACACTGCAGCGCTGCCGTACCGCCGTAGCAGGCGTGCTTGACCTCGAAGGAACGGCATCGGTTGGACAGGCCCAGGTGGTGGTGGACGTAGGTGCTGAGCGGCTTCCCGAAGTCCACGCCGGACTCGGTGCCGATCACGACCAGCTCGATCGTGTTCCGCTCGTCCGGGGTCAGCGCGTCGACGAGGGGTCGCGCCGCGTTGACGGCGTTGCTTGTCGCGTCCTCGCACGGCAGGTTGACCGACTTCTGTTCCATCATCAGGTTGTCGAACCGTGACATGGCCAGGTCGCGGTGGACGAACAGGTCCCGGACCTCGACGGCGGCGCGGCCGACGTAGGCGTTGATCGACTCGATCCCGATGTCCATGTCGGCTGGGTCAGCTCGTCGCGGACGGTTCGGGGCTCGACGGTCGCTGGGGGACCAGCAACGTGTCGCGGATGCTGCCGGTGACGAACAGCTGCTCCCACGAACCGCCGCCCTTGGTGTCGTGGATCCGCTGCTTGCGGTAGATCCGCTCCCGCATCTCGGGGCTGCGGTCCACCTCGACGAGCGTCCGATAGTCGGAGAGGTCCCGAAGGTGGATCAGCGCATGGACCCGGTCCTGCTGGCCGAACGTCTCCTCGTAGAGCAGGGCCGTGACGACACCGGGCAGCGCCTGGTTGACGTGCTCCTGCCAGTCGAACCAGAACAACCTGCCCTCCTCGCGGAACTCGTACCGGACGTTGCCCGCTCGCATGACGACCGCTCCCGCGTTGGCCGAGTTCAGCTGGACGTCCAGCGGCTGCAGTGTCTGGTTCCGCGCCGGCGGGGCGAAGCTGTCGGGATCGTCGTCATCGTGGTCGACCTGGTTGAGCCCGTGCTGGGGTACGAGGATCCGTTCCTGCATGCTGCTCTCGACGAAGATCTTCTCCCAGTTGCCGTGACCCTTCTCCGGCAACCGGTCGACGACCGAGATGTCCTGGAACCGCTGGTCGTGATCGACCATGTGCAGCAGTTTCTTGTACTCGTTCGGCGAACGCATGTGAATCAGCCAGTGCACCCGGTCACGGATGCCGAACGTCTCCTCGTAGCAGAACGTGGAGGCCACCCCCACCTGGTTCTCGTTGATGTATCTGAGCAGGTCGACGCTGAACCCGTGACCTTCCTCGGCGAACTCGTACTTGAACTGGCCGACCCGGTGGATGATGAGTCCGGCATTGCCCGAATGCAGCAGCTCGGCTTCGGGGAGCGTGACCTGGTCCAGGGCACTGTGGCCCGGCCCGGCCACCATCCCACCGGTCCGGCCCACTTCGACCCCGCTACGAACGTCGCTGGTCATCTGGCGTCCTCTCGTGCCGATGGGAGCTGCCGCGGTCGGTCCGCCGGCCCACCATGTCTATTCGCCGGCC
Organism: Pseudonocardia sp.; assembly: GCA_043716935.1. Taxonomy (GTDB): domain Bacteria; phylum Actinomycetota; class Actinomycetes; order Mycobacteriales; family Pseudonocardiaceae; genus Pseudonocardia. The sequence goes on along the minus strand of JAYSXW010000358.1, from coordinate 3,051 downwards.
CGGGCCGGCGCTGCCCAGAATTGAGCGCCGACGGCCTCCGGGGGCGAGCACAACCGCCGGATGTCGGCACCGATCGCCGCCAGCACCTCGTCCGGCCGACCCTTGAGGTAGAAGTGGTCCCCGCGGAAGACCCGCAGAGTGAAGCCGCCGTCGGAGGTCTCCCGCCAGGCCGCCATCTCGTCCAGCTCCACCTCGGGATCCGCGTCACCGACGAGCGCCGACACCGGACACGTCAACGCGCCCCCGGGCGACGGTGTGTAGGTCTCGTTCAGCTCGAAGTCCGCGCGCAGGGTCGGCAGGAACAGCTGCACCAGGTCGTCCTGGGCCAGCACCTGCGCCGGGGTGCCGTTGAGCATCGTCATGGCGGTGAGGAACTCGGCCTCAGGCAGGTGGTGCAGCGGTTCCCGCTGCGGTGGCAGCTGCGGGGCCCGACGCCCGGAGACGAACAGGCAGCTGGGGCGGCGGCCCGGTTCGGCCTCCAGCCGCCGGGCCACCTCGTAGGCGAGGATCGAGCCCATGCTGTGCCCGAACAGCACATACGGCCGGTCGGTGAGACCTCGCAGGGCCGCGCACACCGGATCGAGCACGTCCTCCACCCGCTTGTGTGCGGTCTCCCGCACCCGCGCCTCCCGGCCGGGCAGGATCACCGGACACACCTCCACGTCCGGCTCGAACGCGGCCCGCCACGGCTGGAAGAACCCGCCGCCGCCACCGGCATGGGCGAAGCAGAACATCCGCACTGCCGCGTCGCCCTTTCCCGCCGACGGGCTCAGCCAGCTCGTGCTCACCGCGCCTCCCCGTTCGCAGCAGCGGTCCGGACCACCGCGTGGGCGTAGGACCCGGTGGCGCCCAACGAGTTGATCAATGCCCGTAGCGGCTCGCCAGTACGCCCGGCCGTCCACGGCTCCCTGGTCTCGGGTACGCGCAGCACACTCGGGTCCCAGTCGACCAACGGGCTGCGGCGCGGCGCCAGCACGGTGGGGGCCAGTGACCGGTGCCGCAGCTGCAGCACGACCTTGGCCAGCTGGGACATCCCGCTGGCCGCTTCCAGATGCCCGAAGTTGGGTTTGACGGTCCCGACCGGGACCGGCGTGCTCCGGCAAGAGAACACCGCACCCAGCGCCTCCATCTCGGCGGCGTCGGCGATCGCCGCCCCGGCGGCCGCGCATTCCACGTAGTCGACGGCGTCGGGCCCGACACCCACCGACTCCACCATCTGACCGAGCGACTCGGCCAGCGCACCGGCATCCGGCGCGCCGAACCTCGGGGTCCGGCCGACGTGGCCGGTCCAGGTGCCCTCGATCACGGCGTGGACGGGATCTCGACCGACCGCCGCGCCGGCCGCCGGACGCACCAGCACGGCACCGACGCCCTCCCCCGGCAGCCAGCCGGACGCGTCCGCGTCGAACGCGCCGCCGTGCCCCGCGCCGACCAGATCCAGACCGGACAGCAGCGCGAGGTGGTACGGGTGGGAGATCAGGTTGACGCCGGCGACCACCGCGGTCGCGCACTCGCCCGCCCGCACGCTCTGCACGGCCAGGTGCAGGGCGGTCAATGACGACGAGCACGATGTGTTCACCGCGACGCTCGGGCCGCGGAAGCCGAACGTGTGCGAGATCCGGTTGGGCAGGTCGGCGGCGATGCCGGACTGCTCGGCCGCGGCGCCGTCCCGCCACCGGTCGACGCCCGCCGCGTGATGGTCGGGCCACATGGTGGCGACGAAGACCCCCACCCGGCCGAGCTGCCGCACGCCGTCCGGGGTCAGGCCGGCATCCTCCAGACACCGCCACACCGCATCGAGGAGCAGGCACAGCTGCGGGTCGAGGGTGGCCGCCTCGTGCGGCGAGATCCGGAACAGCAGGCTGTCGAACCGGTCGATCCCGTCCAGGAAACCGCCGACGACCTCGGCGAGGGAACCGGTCACGCCGAGGGCCGCCGCCCGGTCGCGGGGGAACGGGCCGAGGACCTGCCGGCCGTTGGCCAGATGGTCCCAGAGCTCGGCCATCGTGCGGGCGCCGGGAAAGCGCCCGGCCACCCCGATCACCGCGACATCACCGGTCGCGTCGCGCGATGGGGCCGTCGCGCTCGGGCGGGCGTCGACTGCTCGGCCGTTGCGGGCCGATCGGGCCGGCGGCTCCGCCTCCTGCGCCGCGGGTTCGTCCCCGATGCCGAACGGCGGGACCCCGACGGCCCCCGTGGCCGGATAGGACGCGGCGCCCCCGAGAAAGGCGTGCAGGAACCGGTGACCCCCGTCGAGGCGTAGCCGATCCCGGATCCGCTCGAACGCAACGGTCCCGATCGGGCACAGCCCGATCCCGCACGCCGCCTGGCCGCTCATCAGCAATCCGCCGATGTACCCCGCCTCGACGGCCATGAACAGGTCGCCGTCCTCGTTGTAGAGGGGCTCGACGCCGCGCGACTGCCCGACGAGGAACAGTTCGAACCCGCAGCAGTCATAGATCTCGCGGTTGTAGACGAAGTGCACCTGCCGGTCGATGTCGGCGTCATCGCCGTCGACCCGTTCCAGTGCGTGCTCGTGAGCCCGGTAGTAGTAGATACCGGGGGCGATGTCATGGACGCCGTCCGGCCGGACGTGCACGTAGACCTGAACCGCGTAGGTGCGACCGGCCGACGGGTACAGGAAACGGTCGTTGCCGTCGAGCGGGCGCAGGAGGCCGAGCAGACGGCCCAGCCGCTCCAGCGGGACCGGCCCGCCGCTGTCGAAGTCGCGCCGGGTGGCTCGCCATCGGTAGTGCTCGCCGGCGACGGGGGTCCCCCCCAGCTCGACGAACTCGCCGTCCCCGCGTTCGCGGAGACTCCAGCCGGCCTCCTGGAAGGCGGTGCGCTGCGCGGCGTCGAGCAGATCGACCTCCCCGGGACCGGGGCGCCCTTCCTCCTCGGCGGGGCGGGATGGAGCGGGCTCAGGTGGCGGGTCGACCGCCGCCGAGGCTCGCTCCGGACCGCCGCCCAGCTGGGCGGCGACCGCAAGCGCTATGCCCTCGACGGTCGGCACCTCCAACAGGGTGGCGACCGGGATCCGCTGCCCGTGGT
>JAYSXW010000357.1:0-1202 GCA_043716935.1 Pseudonocardia sp. | reverse complement strand
GACGGTTCGGCGCAAGCCACCGTGCGCCTGCCCGGGACCGTGCGTGCCGGCGCGAGCGAGGTCAGCCGGCCGGTCGCCGCCGCGGATCCACCCACTGAACGCTTCGCCTACGGGGTTGCATCCGACGCCGGTGTAGCTTCCCCGGCCTGGGGCGCGCCCGCAGGTCCGGCCGGTCCTGCGCCGCGCGGCGGTGACGGACCGGACAGGTCCCGCCGCCGTCGCCGGGGCCTGTTCGTCGTCGCCGGTCTGGTGGTGCTGCTCGCCCTGCTCTATGTCGGCGACCTGTTGCTCAGCAACGGCTCGGTGCCCCGTGGCGTTCAGGTCGCGGGCGTGTCCGTGGGCGGGCTCGACCTCACCGTGGCCGAACAGCGGCTGCGCGACGAGATCGGGCCGCGCACCACCCGGGCCGTACCCGTCACCGTGGGTGAGGCCCGCAGCGAGATCGACCCGGCCGCCGCGGGTCTCGCTGTCGACTGGTCGGGCACCCTCGCCCAGGCCGGCGCCCAGCCGCTGAACCCGATCACGCGTGTCACGTCGTTCTTCACCCACCGCGATGTCGGCGTCGTCACCACGACCGACGGTCCGAAGCTCGATGCCGCGCTCGGCGAGCTGGCCCCGATCGTGGATCGGCCCGCCGCCGAGGGCACCGTGCGTTTCGATGGCGCCACCCCCGTCGGCGTCGACCCCGTCGCCGGCCAGGAGCTCGACCTCCCCGGGGCCACACAGGTGCTCAAGCGCGACTGGGCCGTGGGTGGGCCGGTGGCCCTGCCGCTCACGGAGCTCCCGGCGACCACCGGGCCCGACGACGTGCGCCAGGCCGTCGAGGACGTGGCACGTCCCGCCGTGTCCGGCCCGATCACCGTCGCCGGCGAGAACGGCGTGCAGGGCACGATCACGCCGAACGTCGTCGCATCGGCGTTGAGTTTCCGCGCCGATGCGGGCAACCTCGTCCCCGAGATCAACCCCGACAGGGTTGTCGACGCGTTGACACCGCAGCTCGCCGCGTCGGAGCGGCCGGGTCGGGACGCCAAGCTCGACTTCTCCTCGGGTGCCCCGGTCGTCGTCCCGTCGCAGGACGGGCGCGGCATCGACTACGACGCCACTCTCAAGGACCTGATGTCGGTGCTGACCGGCACCGGACCGCGTCAGATCACGGCCGTCTACGCCGACCAGCCCGCGAAGCTCACCACCGAGAAGCTCAA
>JAYSXW010000356.1:0-1204 GCA_043716935.1 Pseudonocardia sp. | reverse complement strand
AGGTCGCGCTCCAGGCCGGGGCGGACAGGGGCAGGGCGGCCACGTAGGCCGGGGAATCCTTCACGTACCAGCGGGCGGGCGCCAGGCCGGTGGTGCCGCTGACCTGGTAGTAGCGTTTATATTCGGCGTCGTAGAACACCTGCAGGGGCCCGGCCGCGTCGTACATCAGCACGAGGGTTTCCGGGCGGTAGGGGCCCGTGCTGCCGTCGCGGTAGAACGCGACTTTGGCCTCGGCCGTCAGGCACAGGTTCGCCGGGTCGGATTCATCGAGCGTCTTGGCCTCGGCCTGCGGGTAGCCGCTGGCGGCGGCCGCGGCCCGCGTGGCGAACTGGAACGACTTAGCCAGGTCCGGCCGGTTGTTCGGGCCCGCCCCGGTGCCGAGCAGCGGGGCCAGCGCGTCGGCCAGGGCGGCGAGCGTGGCGGTCGGGTTGCGCTTGGTCGCGTCCGGCTCGTCCTGCGCCCGGCGCAGCACCGGCACCCGGTCCAGGGGCAGCAGGGCCGTGACAACGGGCTGGGCGCTTAGTTTTATTTGGGGTAAGCTAGGCATTTTCGTACACCAGGATGCGACCGTCTTCCGCTTTCCAGGCGGTCAGGTCTTCGTTGTAGATGGCGTTTTCCGGCAGGGTGACGACGGGCGCGACCAGCGTATTAATCTGCACGGCCGTGACCTGCCAGGTGGCGGCGGCCGTGTCGAGGGTGCAGCCGGTGAGCCCGTAGATGCCGGGCCGGACTTCGGCCGGGTCGGTGAGCAGGGTGCCCGGCCCGATGAGGCCGCGCAACGTGCCGGTCAGCACCTGGGCCGGCTTGGTTTCCAGGTAGGCCCGGTCGCGGATGAAATAATCGCCCGCGTCCCGGAACTGGCCCGGCGCGGTAGGTTCGATGAAGCCGGCCACCGGCAGCGCGTCGCGGTCGAGCAGGGTGCCCGTGCGGCGCTCGGTGAACCGGGCCCCGGCCGTGGTGCTGAAGAACAGCTCGTTTTCCTCGTCCGTCCGGCTCACCTGCTGGCCCGTCACCCGCACGTACTCCGTGGCCGGGCCCGCGGCCCCGTCGAGCACCCCGTCGCTGCCGTACCACTCTAGCTTGAGGTCGGCAATGCCTACCGTGGTCGGGCCGCCGGCCCCGCCCACCGGGGCGTACAGGCGCAGCTTGAGCGGGCGCGGGCCGAGCTGGGTCGTGTTGGTGGACAGGTAGGCGCGCACGTTCA
>JAYSXW010000355.1:0-3636 GCA_043716935.1 Pseudonocardia sp. | reverse complement strand
CCACTGGCAGCTGGAGACGATGAACGCAGCGCTCCAGCAGCTCCCGCTCGTCGCCGCGGACATCCTGACCTTCCTGGTCGACGTCACCGTCGACGGTGCACCCGACGAGCACCCGTTCGCCGCCGCCGGCGTGCACCTGTTCCGCCTCGCCCCCGCCGTGGGTTTCCGAGCGCGGCTGTTCACCGTGCTGCTGCAGGCCCAGCACGACCCGCGGCTGCAGCCCGGTGGGGACCTCGACGCGTTGCGCGCCCGGGCGGCGAGCGACGAAACAGTGTTCGGGGCCTCAAGGTCGCTGTTCGACGGGATCTTCCTCGGCGAGGTCTACCTCGGCCCGCTGCTCGGCGCGCTGAGCCCGTCGATCCGGGCGTTCTCCGCGCACCGCACCAGCGGTGCGGTCGTCCACACCCTCGGGGCCGCGCTCGCCGGTACCTCCGGCCGGGCATGCGAGCTGCTGCAGGTGCTACCCAGCATGGGCGCCGGCACCAGCGAGCCGGTGCCGGCGCTATCGCGTCCGGTGCCCGAGGCGGTGTTGCGGTGGTGGGCCGATCGGCTCAACGCCCTGTTCGGGGTGCTTACCGACCCTGCGGTGTTCACCGACACCGCCGGCCGGTTCCACCCGCCCAAACATCTGCATGCCCTGCTCAGCATCGAGCAGCTGTTCCGGCGGGTCGGCTCCATCCAGACCGGCTACCGCGACACCCACGCTCGGCGGGTCCTGCTGTTCACCGTGCTCGACACCCTCGACCGGCTCACCGGCCACCCGATCGACCCCCTCTGCGCGCTGGCCTTCGCCCGCCGCTGCCTCGCCGACCTCGAAGCCGAACTCACCGAACCTGCCGGCGAGGTGCTGCTACCCGGCGCGCGGCGCGCCGTGGCCGCGCTGCGCGAGGTGCGGGACGGCTTCTACATCGCCCGCCAGCTCGGTGCCACCACCATCACCGATCCCGGCACCCGCGGCGGTGCACCGCGCGCGCTCGACCTGGACACCGCGCCCACCGCCTACATCAAGGTCTTGCGCGACGCCACCCACGGCAACCGCAACCGCCCCGAGCTGACCGACCTCCTGCTCACCCACCACACCGGTGAGATCCCCCACGACCTCGCCCTGCTGGGCTATCTGCACCTGCTGCACCTGCTGCTGCATCCCGAACAGCTGGCCCAGCACCTCTACGCCCGCGGCAAGACATGACCATCGACGGCGTTCACCACTCGTCCCAGGCCAGCGATCCCGGGGAGATCGACCGCTCCGCCGACGAGGTCGCCGACGTCGGTGTCGGCGCCGGCGTTCTGCCCCGAGGCGACCGCGCCCACCCGCCGCCCCCAGAGCTTCCGCTCGAGCTCGCCGACGACACCCCGATCACCCCGGCCGAGGCCGCCTACATCGCCGCGGCCCGCGCCCCGAACACCCTGCGCGGCTACCGCAGCGACTGGGCGGAGTTCACCACCTGGTGTGCCGCGCGCGGCGACGATCCGCTGCCCGCGGCACCGGCCACGATCTCGGGCTACCTCACCGAGCTGGCCCGCGCCGAGGCCAAGGTCGGCACCATCGCGCGGCGGCTCTCGGCCATCCGGTTCGCCCACCAGATGGCCGACGCCCCCGACCCCACCCACGCCGCCCGCGTGGTCGCGGTCTGGGAAGGCATCCGGCGCACCCACGGCGCCCCGCCCGAGCAGTCCACCCCGCTGATGCCACCAGCGCTGTTCGACGTCGTGGCCAGCTGCCCCACCACCAGGACCTGGAAGACCCGGCCAGCCGAACCCGGGCTGGCCGGCCTCCGCGACCGCGCCATCCTGCTGGTCGGGTTCTTCGCCGCGCTGCGCCGCGCCGAGCTCACCGCCCTCACCGTCGCCCAGATCAGCGCCCACGCCCGCGGCCTCGTTCTGGCCCTGCCCCGCTCCAAGACCAACCAGACCGGCACCCAGACCGAACTCGTGGTGCTCCCCCGCGCCCGACACCTCGAGAACTGCCCCGTCACCGCCCTGCGCCAGTGGCTCGACGCGGCCGGTATCACCGCGGGCCCGGTGCTGCGCAAGGTCAGCACCGGCAACCGCGTCCTGGACCGGGCGCTGCACCCCGAGTCGGTCAACAAGCGCATTCAAGCTGCGACCGAGCGCGCTGGCCTCACCGATGGCCCCTACTCCGCGCACTCCCTCCGCGCCGGGTTCGTCACCTACGCCCACCTGCGCGGCGCCTCCGACCGGGCCATCGCCCACCAGACCCGGCACCGTTCGCTGACCTCGGTCACCACCTACGTGCGCATCCACGAAGCCTGGGACAACAACGCGGCCACCATGCTCGGGCTGTAGCGAGGGGACATGCTGCGCCTTCGACAGGAGGGCGGGCGCTACGACACCGTCGAGCTTCGGCCATATCTAGCCGCACACGCTGCCCCTCGTCGGTCTCCCCTGCCAGCGATGGCTCGCCGCGGCGCCGGGGTGGGTCCGATCCAGCTCGGCGGCCAGCGCGGAGTCGGCGTGATGGGCCCGGCGCATCCGGGAGGTGACCGTGGACCGCAGCTTCTCCAGCAGGTGATCTTGGACGTTTCTGATCTTGTGGAGTTGGCAGCGACCGATCACCGGACGGTCGAACACATCGAGCACCGCACGGCGCAGCGCCTTCGACCCGTCGAGCACGGCCAAGATCGGGCGGGTGACGTCCAGCCCGCGCTCACGCAAGCCCACGATCAGCTCGGTGACCAGGGTGGAGTTCTCGGTCGAGCCCTCGACCAGCGACAACGGGTGCTTGACGCCGTCGATGTCGATCCCGAGCGCGACCACGCAGGTGTGCTCGCCGAAGTGCACACCGTCGACCATGAACGCGACCAGGTCCAGCCCGGACAGGTCCGCGGCGAGCAGCGACGCGAGGGCGGTCTCGGTCTGGGCGATGAACCGCCGCGACACCGCTGACTTCGACGTGCTCGTCGCGGCCTTCTCGGTGCAGGCCCCGACCGGCTCCAGCCCGACCCGGTAGCGGCGCGTCGACAGGCCGGCGAGCATCCGGTCCAGCGCCATCCGGCCCAGGACCTCGGTGTCGGAGAACAGCTCGTAGGACGGCACCCCCACCTCGCCGGAGCCGTCGACCGCACGCATCCGCGGCCGCGCCACCGGGACCCGACGTCCGCCCAGGCTCACCGACCCGGCGCCATGACCGTGGCGGGTCGCGGTCCGCTCCGGGTCGTTGCGGCCCTTCGGTCCGCACGCCGCGGTCACGTCCGACTCCATAATCGCGGCCAGCACCTGCAGGCCGGTGCCGACGGCGAGGGCCAGCAGCCCTCGCGCATCTCACCGGCCAGCTCGGCCAGCGCCACGCTCACCGTGTCGGGGCACGGCGGGCTGGCTCGTGTCGATCTTCTCGTTCTGGTAGTTCTTGCTCACGGCTGTCCCCTTCCTCGTGGTGTTCTTGGCGGTTCACCCGAGTCCTACCGGAAGGCAGGTCTCAGGTGGGGGACCGCCACCTCAAGTTCCACGAGTCCCGGGACAACCTCCGGCGCCCCCTGGCCCGCACGGGAGACTGGTAACCCAGTTTCAAGATGTTCTCTAAGTCCTTAGTCACGTCTGGCAGCCCGTGGGATGCCGTAGCGCATCATCCCGCCGGGCTCGGCTACTGCCGGACATCGAACGCGACTCCTGCGGGGT
>JAYSXW010000354.1:0-3644 GCA_043716935.1 Pseudonocardia sp. | reverse complement strand
CTGGCCGCGATGGACGGCGTACCGGACGCCGCTGCCGAGCTGACCCGCCGCGGAACGGCCCGGCGCACGGATCTCGTCGCGATGGGCGTCGCTCCCGGGGCCCTCGACGCTCTCGCGCACGCCGGCGTCCCGGCGCCGCCGGATGGCTGGTGTATCCGGCGCCCGCGCTCGTCGCGGCCCGGGCCCTCGCCGACGCCGGCGCCGCCCACGACTCGGCCGACCCGCTCGACCCGGGCCTGCCCGTCGAGGCCGCCCGACGCGCAGCCGCGCTTTCCGAGCCGCGCCTGGTCGGTGCCGTGCTCGATCGGGCCCGCCGCGACGGCATCGATCCCGGGCTGGCACTGCGCGAGGGCCGGGTGGTGCGCTCGGCCGTCGCGGGCCTGCCCACCGCGGTCCGGTCGGCCATGGACGCCCTGCGCACCGACCTGGAACGCCGGCCGTTCGCCGCGCCCGAGGCGGGCCGCCTCGTCACGCCGGGGCTGGGGCCGCGCCAGATCGCCTCGCTGGTGAAGGCGGGCGAGCTGGTGCGGATCGCCGACGGTGTGGTGTTGCTGGCCGGCGCCGAGTCCCGCGCGGTCGAGCGGCTTGCCGCACTCGGCGCGGAGTTCACGCTCAGCGACGCCCGGCAGGCCCTGGACACCAGCCGGCGCGTGGCCGTCCCGTTGATGGAGCTGCTGGCCCGCACCGGACCGTTCGCACCGAAGAGGGCACCCACCGTCTCGTGCTCTGACTGGCAGGGCCGTCGCCCTACCCCTACCGTGATCGACGATGTCCGACACCGGTGCCACTTCGCCGTCCGACCCCCCGACGATCCGGGGCGGTGCGGAGGCCGACGACCAGATCGTGCTGCAGGTGAGCACGCCGGCCGTCGGTCAGGTCGTCATCGAGGTCGGGGGCGAGGTCGACATGCTCACCTCGCCGCAGCTGCGCTCGGCGGTGCTCGACACGCTGTCCTCGGGCGCCGAACTGGTGGTCCTGAGCCTCGATGGCGTCACCTTCCTCGGCACCAGCGGGCTCGCCGTGCTGATCGAGGTGCGCGAGGCCGCACACGCAGCCGGGGTGGAGCTGCGGGTCGCCTGCACGGCACAACGGGTGCTCCGGCCGTTGACGATCGCGGGCCTCACCTCGCTCTTCGACATTCACGACACTCTCGATCAGGCCCTCGCCGACACGTGACGATGTGACGTAGGTCTCCGGGCTGCGTTCGTCGGTTCTGGACGGTGTCGTGAGCAGGGCCGGTACGGCCGCAAGCGGTCGCGAACCAGCCCGGCGACACATCCGCAACTCCTGAGGAGTTTGGCCCCGTGACGCGCCGGGAATCAGCACCTCGACCGCCCGCCGCGACGGGCACGAACGACACGAGGTGACGATGAGCGACGTTTCCCGGCTTCCCGGACCGATGGATCACGCGTGGACGTGGCAGCGTCTCGGCTCCTGCCGAGGCATGGACAGCGCCGTGTTCTTCCACCCCGACGGCGAGCGCAACCCCTCCCGCGCCCAGCGAACGGCACAGGCCAAGGAGGTGTGCCGCCGCTGCCCGGTCATGGAGCCCTGCCGGGAGTTCGCGTTGCAGGCCCGGGAGCCGTTCGGCGTGTGGGGCGGGCTCGCCGAGGCCGAGCGCCGTGTCATCCTGGAGTCGCGGGGCATCGCGATCGCCAGTTGACGGCCCGGGCCCGTCCTTCAGGCCAGATCGTCCCCGACGACGCACAGCTGCAGACTGCGGTAGCGGAGCAGCGGCAGGCCGTAGACCCGCGCGATCCGCTGCGCGGCCCGGTCCACCACGGCCCGGTCGGGGTCGCCCGCGACAGGGGTCGGTGCGAGGCAGCAGACCCCGGGCTCCGGGTCGAAGCCGACCAGCTCGCTCAACGCCGCAACCAGATCATCGTCGGCTGCCGCGGTGAGCGGGCTCACCAGCGCCAACCGGTGCAGCGCGACGCCGGTCAGACCGAGCGCGAGCACCTCGCCGGCCAGCTCGGCCGAGAGTGCGCCAGAGCGGTCCCCACTCTCGGCGCCCCGATCGTCGGGATCCCCGTCATCGGCATCGAGGTCGGCCGGCCGGTCCTCTGTGGCCAGCAGGACATCGACCATCGGGAAACCCCCCACGAGCCGGGCCAGATCCGATTCGGGACGCAGCAGCTCGGTGGCACTCACCGCGATGGCCACCGCGCGGTGGCGATGCCCGGGGGCCGCCGGAAGGCCGATGTCTGTCGGAACCACCGACACGGACTGCTCCGGAACCGCGACCATCTCCAACGTCCCCCTCGACGCGACGCACCTCGACCGTGCCGCCCCGAGGCGGTGGTCCTGGTAACCAGTCAACCCGCGGGAGCCATCACCGGTCGGGCCCCGGACCGATCGAACGCCGAGCGGATCGGGCCCGTCCGTGAATGGCCGAGCGGCCGCCGAGCGAACGGCAGGCCTCGCCGATCGGCGCTCCACGAACCACGCTCGGCGGGCGCGGGGTGGGCATCAGCGGCCATCACCACCTCGGATCGATCCATTGCCCGCCCAGGGAGCAAGATGGGGCTTCCACGTACCGATCGGAAGGAGACGTGTGTCCGACCTGGACTCCCCCCCGTCCGCCGCCACGCCACCCGGGGCCTCCACCGTGGAGGTCCGGACCTCCGCCCGTGCCGCGCTGATCCCGACGATCCGGGCCGTCGCGTCCGACCTGGCCGCCCGTGCGGACTTCGATCTCGACGCCATCTCCGACCTGCGGATGGCCGTCGACGAGGTGTGCGCCACGCTCGTGGACGTCGCCGCCCCGACGTCGATGCTGCAGTGCACGTTCCTGGTGCGCCCGGAGCGCATCGAGGTCCGCGCGCAGGTGCAGGCCGGCCGCGCGGACGCCACCGTCCCCGTCGACACATTCGGGTGGCGGGTGCTGCAGACCCTCGCCGACTACGTCGCGGCCCACCACGAGCCCGGCGTCGACGGCGAAGGGCCGACGCTGGGAATCACGCTCGACAAGCGCGCCGGCGACCCGCTCCGGTGAGCAGGGTCGACCCCGAATACGGCCACCTCGTCCCCCTGCTCGAGCAGTACGCGGCGCTGGCCGTGGACGACCCGGTGCGCGACGAGCTGCGGGAGAAGCTCGTGCGGGGGTACCTGCCGGTGGCGCAGCACATCGCGCGCCGCTTCAACAACCGCGGCGAGCCGCTCGACGACCTGGTGCAGGTCGCCACCGTCGGGCTGATCAACGCCATCGACCGCTTCTCCCCCGAGCGCGGCAGCGACTTCTTCTCCTTCGCCGTGCCCACCATCAGCGGCGAGGTGCGCCGCCACTTCCGCGACCGGGGCTGGTCGATGCGGGTACCGCGCCGGCTCAAGGACATGCATGTCTCGATCAACGGCGTGGTGTCGGAGCTGGCGCAGAACCTCGGTCGCGCCCCGAAGCCCACCGAGATCGCCGAGCGCCTGGGCGTCCCGGTGTCGGAGGTGCTGGAGGGGCTGGAGGCGTCGGAGGCCTACCGGAGCTCGTCACTCGACGAGATGCTGTCATCGGAGCAGGGCAGCGCCACGGTCGGCGAGCTGGTGGGCGAGGCCGACGCCGAGCTCGACCGCATCGACTTCCAGCAGTCGCTGCGCCCCATCCTCGCCGAGCTCGCCGAGCGCGAGCGCACCATCCTGCTACTGCGCTTCTT
>JAYSXW010000353.1:0-1211 GCA_043716935.1 Pseudonocardia sp. | reverse complement strand
CCGCTCATGATCGGTCCAGGTGGTGCAGGGTCCCGTCCGGGAACGCCGTGGCGCAGCGGCGCCCCCGGCCCGCCGCCGCGCCCGTCTCGTGCACCACGGCCAGCCGGACGCCGTCGAGCTCGACGCGCGCCACCGCGGGCAGCCGGGCCCGCAGTGCCGAGCCGTCGTTGTTGCCGTACACCCCGACCAGCCGCGAGGCGCGGGCCTGCGGCGCGTCGAGGAGATCGGTCGACACCCAGTCGCCCGCATGCACGACGACGTCCGCGTCGTCCACCGCGGACCACACCGGTGCGGGCAGGTCCCTCGCCCGCAGCGGCAGGTGGGTGTCGGAGACGATCAGCAGCCGCACCGGATCAGGAGACGTCCACGAGGTCGACGACGAAGATCAGCGTCTCGCCGGGCCTGATCGCCCCACCCGCGCCGCGGTCGCCGTAGGCCAGGTGCGGGGGGATCACCAGCTTGCGGCGGCCGCCGACCTTCATGCCCGCCACCCCCCGGTCCCAGCCCGCGATCACGCGGCCGGCGCCGAGCGGGAACCGGAGCGGCTCGCCGCGCTTCCACGAGGAATCGAACTCCTCGCCCGTGGAGTGCGCCACCCCGACGTAGTGGACGTCGACGGTGCGTCCGGCCGCAGCCTCGGCGCCGTCGCCGGCCTGGATCTCCTCGATCACCAGGTCGGCGGGGGCCGGGCCGTCGTGGGGGTCCACCTCGGGGCGCTGCAGGGCCACGCTGTCCTCTTTCCGTCGGTCCGGTGACGTGCCGCGGACCAGCCTGCCAGAGTGCCCGGAGGCCGGTAGCAAGGGCGCCTGACGACAGGGCGTCCGACCAGCGCGGCCGCACCGTGACCGGCGCCCCCGGTGGACGCCCCGACCGCCACCGACGAGCCGGATCCCCGGCGCTGGAAGGCGCTGTCGGTCACACTCGTGGCCGGGTTCATGAGCCTGCTCGACGTCAGCATCGTGTCGGTGGCGCTGCCGTCCATCCAGCGCCGGCTGGGCACCGTTCCGGCGGGCGTGCAGTGGATCGTCTCGGGCTACGCGCTGACGTTCGGGCTCGCGCTCGTGCCCGCCGGCCGGCTCGGGGACGCGTTCGGCCGGCGCCGGATGTTCCTGTGCGCTGGGCGCGTTCGTGCTGTTCAGCGCGGGGCCGGGCGTTCGGGTTCTTCGGCGCCACGGTCGGGATCTCCACCGCCGTCGGGCCGATCGCGGGCG
>JAYSXW010000352.1:0-3648 GCA_043716935.1 Pseudonocardia sp. | reverse complement strand
TCGTGGTCGGAGTCGAGGTCGAGGTCGAGGTCGAGGTCGCGCCCACGAAGGCCGGCGCGACCATCGTCGGCGCGTCGGGGGAGCCGGGGTAGACGGGGTCGTCCGGGTCGTCGATCAACGGCCGCAGCCGCTGCCGCACCTCCTCCAGCTGCATCCGCCTGTCCGGGTCCTTCACCATCAGCGCAACGATCACGTCGACGACCGGTCCGGAGCCACGTGGCCGCGGCACCTCCCCGTCCACCACCTCGGCGATCGTGGACACCGGGTCGCCGTAGACGTCGTAGGGCGGGCGTCCCTCGATGGCGGCGAACAGCGTGGCGCCCAGACCCCACAGGTCGGCCGCCGGCGTCACGGGCTGGCCCGCCGCCACTTCCGGCGCGATGTAGGCGGGCGAGCCGAGCACCAGACCCGCGCTGGTCATGGGCGCGTCGGCGGCGTTGCGGGCGATGCCGAAGTCGGTGAGCTTGACGCGGCCGTCGTCGGCGACCAGCACGTTGCCCGGTTTGACGTCCCGGTGGGTGATGCCGCTGCGGTGCGCCGCCCGCAGTCCGCCCGCCGTGGCGAACCCGACCACCGCGGCCTGCCGGACCGTCAACGCGCCGTGCTGGCCGATCATCTCGGCGAGGTTGCGCGACGGCACGAGCTCCAGCACGACCATCGGCTCGCCGTCGGCGTCGACCACGTCGAACACCGTGATGATGTTGGGATGCGACAGCACGCCGAGCGCCCGGGCCTCGCGCAGGATGCGCTCCCGCATGTCGCGCGCCTCGTGAGGGGGCACGCCCGGTGGCAACCGCAGCTCCTTGACGGCGACCGGGCGCTGCAGCACGTCGTCGTAGCCCGACCACACCGTGCCCATCGCCCCGCTGCCGAGATGACCGGACAGCCGGTAGCGACCGCCGATGCGGCGCTCACCCCCGGGCCTGGTCACATCGCCATTCTTCCGTGGAGCCGCGCCGCGCCGCGTCGGGCCCCCCGCCGCCGGAGCAGGTCGGACGCGACCGGATCGGGTCCTCCCCATCCCGTGACCAGAGACGATGGCCTCGCGGCTGCCCCAACGAACGGCGACGACGGCCGTTCGTCGCAACGGCGGGAACCGTTCGCCCCGCCCGCAGCAGATCGGCGACCCCTCGGCGAGCGATTACCCGCGGTGCCCCTTTACCGCTGGTACGCCGCCGTCCGGGTGCGCACGATGGTCAGATGCACGACAGAGCAGTGAGTGCGATCTCGACGCAGGGTGGTGCGTGATGACCCTGCTGGAGGAGCACAACGACCTCGTCGCCACGGCCGGTCCAGCCGTGGCCGACCTCGGTGCGGGCAGCGGTCCCGCCTGGCTGGACTCCTGGCTCTTCGCGCACCGTTCCGACGTCGTGGGCTGGCGCCGGTCCCTGCACGCCGTGCCCGAGCTCGGACGCCACGAGCACCGCACCACCGAGATGATCCGGCGCCGGCTCCTCGCGGCCGGGCTCGGACCCCGCACCCTGCCCGGCGGCACCGGCCTGGTCTGCGACATCGGTTACGGCGAGCGCTGCGTCGCACTCCGCGCCGACCTCGACGCACTTCCTCTGCAGGAGGCCACCGGCCTGCCGTTCTCCTCCACCGTCGACGGGTCGATGCACGCCTGCGGCCACGACGCCCACACCGCGATGCTGCTGGGCGCGGGCCTCGCGCTCGCCTCGGCCCCGTCCCTGCCCGGACGCGTCCGGCTCCTGTTCCAGCCGGCCGAGGAGATCCAGCCCGGCGGCGCGATCGACATGGTCGCCGACGGCGTGATGGATGGCGTACAGCGGATCTTCGCGCTGCACTGCGACCCGCGCCTGGAGGTCGGGCGGCTCGGCACCCGCGTCGGGGCCATCACCTCGGCCTGCGACGTCCTGGAGGTCCGGCTCACGGGCGCCGGCGGCCACACCGCCCGCCCGCACCTCACCGAGGATCTCGTCGAGGCCCTCGGCCTGCTGATCACCCAGCTCCCGCTGCTGCTCACCCGCCACGTCGACCCCCGCTCGGGCACCCTCCTGGTCTGGGGCGCCGTGCAGGCCGGCGAGGCGGCCAACGCCATTCCCCAACACGGCGTCCTGCGCGGCACCCTGCGCACCGCCGACCACGCCACCTGGAACCTGCTCGAGGACAAGGTCCGCTCCATCGTCGGAGCGCTGCTGGCGCCCACCGGGGTCGGCTACGTCCTCGACCACATCCGCGGCGTGCCGCCGGTCGTCAACGACGCCGACAGCACAGCCATCCTCGCCGACACCGCCGTCTCCGTCCTCGGCCCCGACGCCACCACCGGCACCGAGCAGTCCAGCGGCGGCGAGGACTTCGCCTGGTACCTGGGGCACGCCCCGGGCGCGATGGCCCGCCTGGGCGTATGGCCCGGCCACGGCCCCATGCGGGACATCCACCAGCCCACCTTCGACCTCGACGAACGCGCCCTCCCCTTCGGCGTCCGGATCCTGACGAAAGCCGCCCTGGCCGCCCTCACCACCTGACTGCGCTCCCCGGGCCCACTGTTACCCCCGCGAGTCGGGCCCTGGGTGTGCGCGAGTCGGGGCGGCTCTGCGTCGTTCGGAGGGCGGCGGGTGGGTTGTTCACATCGACCTGCAGCTGTCCACAGTTCCGCGACAACCCTGTTCGCCGAATCCCGCACTCGCTCATTGTCGTCTGCATGGACGAGACCAGAATCGGACGACACGGCAGCTGCTCACGGAAGGACGCCCTCACCCGTTTGGGCCGACACGAGCTACGTGTAGGGCAGGAGGCGGGCCGGTGGCTCAGTCCGTGGCCCAGCGTCCTCGTCGAAGCGTCACGAGCGGCCCAACCGTTGACGATGATCTCCGCCGCGGTCGTTCTGGGCGGCGCGAGTGCAATCGTCTCCGGTCCTTCTGCGGCGCACCTCCACGGCTGCCGCAGCGTCCCCCCGACCCCGGTTCGCCTCACTGTCCCCTACGAACACTGGTTGCGCTCGCGCCCCGGCCTCGTCGTTCACAACGGTGTGCTCCTGGCCGACGATCTCCAGGTTGTCGAGTTGTTGCCGGTGCTGTCCCTGGACCGAACGGTCGTCGATCTGCTGTGCGGCCGCCGCCCGTCCGACGCGCTGGCGCTGCTCGACGAGGCGTTGGCGATGATCGATCCTGATCGGCGCGAACCGCACCGCGCAGTTCTTGCCGAACGGATTGCCCGCCGCCGCGACCCCCGAGGCACGCGCCGCGGGGCCCAGCTGTTGGGCCTGGGGACCGGTCGTGCCGAATCTCCTGCCGAGAGCTGGCTGCTGTGGCGCGTCGTCGACTCCGGATTTCCCGTGCCTGAGGTCAACTGGTCGTTGATCGGGATCGACGGATTCGAGCTGTACCGGCTCGACCTCGCGTGGCCAGACCTACGCATCCTGCTCGGGCACGACGGGCACGCCGCTCACGAAGGCCGTACACACCAGGACGAAGCGCGAGCGGAGGACCTCCGCAAGCGCGGCTGGATCGTCATCGAAGTGAGAGCTGCGGACCACGCCGACCCGACGCGCTTCATCGCCGAAATGGACCGGGCCTTCCGCAGCCGCGGCGTGGACACGAGCCGGCGGGCGGTCGGAACGCTGCGCGGTCGACGCCATCGCGAACCCTGCGCACGCCGTCCCCGACTCGCGCGCACTGAGGCCCCGAC
>JAYSXW010000351.1:0-11115 GCA_043716935.1 Pseudonocardia sp. | reverse complement strand
GACTGCGTGGCCGCGATGTCGACCGGTGGCTGCGTCAGGGCCACGTCCGGGAGCACCAGCCACAGGTGTACGGCGCCGCGACCGCGCCCGCGTCCCTGGGCCAAGCCGAGCGGGCGGCACTGCTCGCGGCCGGGGAGCAGGCTCTGCTGAGCCATGACAACGCGGCCGCCCGCTGGCTGTTCGACGTACCGGCGCCGAGTGGGGTGTGGCTCACCCTGCCCTATCGATCCCGGCCCCCTCGGCTGGACGGCGTCGACATCATGAGGAGCCGCCACCTCGAGGGGGTCCGTCGCCTCAAGGACGGCGTTGCACTGACCGCACCCGCACGCACCTGGGTCGATCTGGGACGGACGCTGTCCGACCAGGAGCTCGAGGCGGCGCTCGCGCGGGGACTCCAGCGCGGGAGCTTCACCCTGCAAGGGGTGGACAGGGTCATGGCCGTCGCCCACAACCGCGCGGGGACAGGAAGCGTGCGGGCCGTGCTACGGCACTACCAACCGGAGTGGGAGTCCGTGCTGGGCGCCGCCTTCGCCGACCTGATGAGCCGAGCCGGCATCGACCTCGTGGCCGGGCGGGTGGTCGAGCACAACGGTCGACGCGTCGCCGTACTGGACTTCGCTGACGAGGTGGCGCGACTCGCCTTCGAGGTCGACGGGTGGCATTACCACGGGAGCAAGACCCAGCAGCAACGCGACCGGGCCCGCGACCGGATGCTGCTGGCCCTCGGGTGGGTGACGGTGCGTTTCACCACCGAGGACATCCTGTTGCGACCGGAGCACGTCGTCGCTGAGGTCCGGGCCCTGCTGCTGAGCCGCGCCGCCTGATCATCGTGAGCCTGCAGGGCCGCCTACGGGCCACCTGCGCCCACTTTGATCATGGTCGGGCGTCCATGATCAAAGTGGGTGGGGCGGGAGCGAGGAAGTGGCCCAGGACACCCACACTGGGCGCCCCGACCCGCCGCCCCGCCCCGCCCCGCGGCATCCTGGGCGCGAACATCGCGCGACCACCCGGGCCGGGGACGCCGACGGCCACGCCTCCAGAAGGGGGCGGGGCTGTCGGGGACGTGCTGTGGACGTTCTGGGGCTACGCGCCGCCGCCGGACAGCTTGTCGCGCAGGGCCTGCAGGGCCTCGTCGCTGGCCAGCGTGCCGCCAGAGGGGGTGGCGGCCGGGGCCGGACGCGCTGCGGCAGGCTCGCCCTCCTCGCCCACCTCGCCCTCGGCAGGCTCGCCCTCCTCGCCGGTGGCCGAGGAGTAGGTCGTCGGGACCGCGGCCTCGGCGTCAGCCGCCGCCATCCGGGTGACCTGCGCCTGGTGGGCCTGGAAGCGCTTCTGCGCGTCGGCGTACTGCTTCTCCCAGACCGCCTGCTGGTCCTCGAAGCCGGGCAGCCACTCGCCGGTGGAGGCGTCGAAGCCCTCCGGGTAGATGTAGTTGCCGGTGTCGTCGTAGGAGGCCGCCATGCCGTACTGCGCCGGGTCGAAGGTCTCCTCGCCGCCGACGCCCTCGTTGGCCTGCTTCAACGACAGGCTGATGCGGCGCCGCTCGAGGTCGATGTCGATGACCTTGACGAGCAGCTCGTCACCGACGTTGACGACCTGCTCGGGGATCTCGACGTGGCGCTCGGCCAGCTCGGAGATGTGGACCAGGCCCTCGATGCCCTCGTCGACGCGCACGAACGCACCGAACGGGACGAGCTTGGTGACCTTGCCGGGCACGACCTGGTTGATCTGGTGGGTCCGGGCGAACTGCTGCCACGGGTCCTCCTGCGTCGCCTTGAGCGACAGCGAGACGCGCTCGCGGTCCAGGTCGACGTCGAGCACCTCGACGGTGACCTCCTGGCCGACCTCGACGACCTCGGACGGGTGGTCGATGTGCTTCCAGGACAGCTCGGACACGTGCACGAGGCCGTCGACGCCGCCGAGGTCGACGAACGCGCCGAAGTTGACGATGGACGAGACCACGCCGGAGCGGACCTGGCCCTTCATCAGCGTGGTGAGGAAGTTCTGCCGCACCTCGGACTGGGTCTGCTCGAGCCACGCGCGGCGCGAGAGCACGACGTTGTTGCGGTTCTTGTCCAGCTCGATGATCTTGGCCTCGATCTGGCGGCCGACGTAGGGCTGCAGGTCGCGCACGCGGCGCATCTCGACCAGCGAGGCCGGGAGGAAGCCGCGAAGGCCGATGTCCAGGATCAGGCCGCCCTTGACGACCTCGATGACGGTGCCGGTGACCGGTTCGTCCTTCTCCTTGAGCTCCTCGATCGTGCCCCACGCGCGCTCGTACTGGGCGCGCTTCTTGGACAGGATCAACCGGCCCTCCTTGTCCTCCTTCTGGAGGACCAGGGCCTCGACGAACTCACCGACCTTGACGACATCGGCGGGGTCGACGTCGTGCTTGATCGACAGCTCCCGTGAGGGGATGACGCCCTCGGTCTTGTAGCCGATGTCGAGGAGGACCTCGTCCCGGTCGACCTTGACGATGGTGCCCTCGACGATGTCACCATCGTTGAAGTACTTGATCGTCAGGTCGATGGCGGCGAGGAAGTCCTCCTCCGACCCGATGTCGTTGATGGCGACCTGCGGGGTCGTGTGGGTCGGGGCGGCGGTGGTGTCGGTGGACATGTAGTGGGGTGCTCCGGTAATGGATGGATTGGTGACGCGGACCTGGTGGAAAACGACTCGTGACGTGCTGCTGTCACCTGTGGATCTGGATCTCGGAAGAACAGAGCGCGGAGGCTGGGACGCGTTGGCCGAGCGGGCGCGACGTTGACCACAGTGCTCGTTCCATGGTACGCGAGACCGGATCGCCAGGGCAATGCGGGTGTTCCCCCCCCGAGCTGCGAGTATCGGCCGGTGAGCGCGGAGGAACGGCTGGGCACCACGGCGGTCTCGAGGCGGTCCGTGGACTCCGCGGAGTCGCAGCGCGCGAGCCGCCGGTGGTGGGACGCCGACGCCGCGGACTACCTGGCCGAGCACGGCCCCGACATCGGGGACGTCGACTTCGTGTGGTGCCCCGAGGGCCTCCGCGAGGCCGACGCCGCACTGCTCGGAGACGTGGCCGGGAAGCGCGTCCTCGAGGTCGGCGCGGGCTCGGCCCCGTGCGCCCGCTGGCTCGCGACCCAGGGCGCCCGACCGGTGGCACTGGACCTCTCCGGCGCGATGCTGGCGCACGCCGCCGCCCTGGGCGCCGCTACCGGCATCACCGTGCCGCTGGTCCAGGCCGGTGCCGAACACCTACCGTTCGCCGACGGCGTCTTCGACATGGCGTGCTCGGCGTTCGGGGCCGTCCCGTTCGTAGCACGACCGGAGGCGGTGATGCGGGAGGTCGCACGGGTCCTCGCGCCGGGCGGGCGGTGGGTGTTCGCCGTCAACCACCCCATGCGCTGGATGTTCTCCGACGACCCCGGCCCCGACGGCCTCGTCGTGCAGCAGTCGTACTTCGACCGCACGCCCTACGTCGAGGTCGACGCGGGCGGCGCCGCCACCTACGTCGAGCACCACCGCACGCTCGGCGACCGGGTCCGCGACGTCGTGGCCGCCGGTCTCCTCCTCGACGACCTGGTCGAACCCGCGTGGCCGCAGGGCCGCGACCGGGTGTGGGGCCAGTGGTCGCCGCTGCGGGGCGCCCTGTTCCCGGGGACGGCGATCCTGTCCTGTCACAAGCCCTGATCTACGGTCTTCTCGTGCCCATCGATCCCTCTGTGCTTCCTGCGCTGTCCACGGTCGAGCAGCTCGCCGACCGGATGGGCATCGCGTTGGTGCGACTGTCGCTCGACGAGGTCGTCGGGACGCTCCCGGTGGCCGGCAACCGCCAGCCGTTCGGGCTCCTGCACGGCGGCGCGAGCGCGGTCCTCGCCGAGACGCTCGGCTCCACGCTCTCGGCCCTACACGCGATGCCCGAGCGCTTCCCGGTAGGGCTGGAGCTCGCCTGCACCCACCACCGCTCGGCCACCGAGGGCATCGTGACGGGAGTGGCACGGCCGATCCACGTCGGACGCAGCACCTCCACCAGCGAGATCGTGATCACCGACGGCGACGGCCGCCGCGTCTGTACAGCGAAGCTGACGTGCCTGCACCGGGACACGCCGCCACGAGGCGGGGACACGCCGCCAGGAGGCGGGGACACGCCGCCGGGGGGCTGACACCCCTCAGCCGGCCACACCCTCACCCAGGTAAGCCTCCTGCACGCGCGGGTCGGCGAGCAGGTCGCGACCCGTGCCGGACAGGGTGGTGCGGCCGAGATCGATGACGTACGCGCGATCGGACAAGGCGAGCGCCGAGAGGGCGTTCTGCTCCACCAGCAGCACAGTGGTGCCGTCCCGCTGCAGGTCCCTGACCGTCGCGAAGATCTTCTGCGTCATGATCGGTGACAGCCCCATCGACGGCTCGTCGAGCATCAGCAGCGAGGGCCGAGACATGAGCGCCCGGCCGATGGCGAGCATCTGCTGCTCGCCGCCGGAGAACAGCCCGGCCTTGTTGTGTCGCCGCTCCCCCAGTACCGGGAACAGGTCGTAGATGCGGTCGAGATCGACGACGATGCCCGGCTCGTCCCGGCGGCTGTAGGCCCCCAGCCGCAGGTTCTCCTCCACCGTCATCCGCGCGAAGAGCCGCCGGCCCTCCGGGCTGTGTGCGAGCCCGCGGCCGAGGATCTCGTGGGCGGGCCGGCGGTGCAGTGGCTCGCCATCGAGCAGGATCTCGCCCGAGACGGGCCGCAGCAACCCCGAGATCGTGCGCAGCGTCGTGGTCTTTCCGGCCCCGTTGCTACCGATCAGGCTGACGATCTGGCCCTTCTCGACCGAGAACGTCACTCCGCGCACGGCCTGGATCGCGCCGTAGGCGACGACGAGGTCGCGCACCTCGAGAAAACTCATGTCCACTCCCCCGCGTGGATCTGGGCCTCGATCTCGTCCGGCGGCGCCCCGAGGTAGGCCTCGACGACCCGTGGGTCGCCGCGCACCTCGTCGGGGGTGCCCTCGACGAGCACCTCCCCCTGGACGAGGACGAGAACTCGGTCGCACAGGGTGAAGATGAACTTCGTGTCGTGCTCGATGACGACGACGGACACGCCGAGGTCCCGGATCGCGAAGATCAGCTTTCGGGTGGCCTCGGTCTCCTGCGCGTTCATGCCGGCCGTGGGCTCGTCGAGCAGCAGCACCGACGGCTCGGTGGCCAGGGCGCGGGCGATCTCCAGGCGGCGCTGGTCGCCGTAGGGCAGGTTGCGCCCCAGCTCATCGGCGAACCGGGTGAGCCCGACGAACTCCAGCAGCTCCGCCGTGCGCGCGGCCGCCTCCGCCTCGCTGCGGCGGAAGCCCGGCCCGTGCAGTAGCGACGAGAGCGGGTTCTGCTTCATCCGCACGTGCCGCCCGACCAGGACGTTCTCGGCGGCGGTCATGCTCGGGAAGAGCCGAATGTTCTGAAACGTCCGCGCGACGCCCTGCTCGGTGACCCTGGCCGGGTCCTGCGGCAGGGACTTCCCGCGCAACATCACACTCCCCGAGGTGGGTGAGTACAGGCCGGTCAGGCAGTTGAACAGGGTGGTCTTGCCCGCCCCGTTCGGACCGATCAGGCCGATGATCTCGCCCTCGCCGAGCCGGAACGACACCTCGTCGAGCGCCCGGAGCCCGCCGAACTGCATGGTGACGTCGGACGCCTCCAGGATGACGGTGGTGGTGCTGAGGGCCGTGCTCACGAGGCCACCTTCGCGACGGAGGGAGCGACGGGGACGCTGTCGGGCGCCAGCTCGGCCCGGCGGTGCGCGTCGGCCACGATGCCCTGCGGGCGGAACCGCATGATGAGGATGAGCGCGATGCCGAAGATCAGGAGCCGGTAGTCGGAGAACTCGCGCAGCTTCTCGGGCAGCACGAACAGGATCGACGCACCGAGCACGGCGCCGGGGATGGTACCCATGCCGCCGAGGATCACCGCGGCCAGCAGCGTCACCGACTCCAGGAACCGGAAGCTCTCGTAGCTGACCGTGCCGGTCTTGTGGGCGAAGAACGCACCCGCGAAGCCGGCCAGGGTGGCGCCGATCATGAACGCCAGGATCTTCACCGGGCCGGTGCGGATACCCATCGCACGGGCGGCGTCCTCGTCCTCGCGGATCGCGATCCAGGCTCGGCCCAGTCGCGAGCTCTTGAGGTTGCCGAACACCGCCATGACGGCGGCGACGATCAGCACGATCAGCACGTAGTAGAGGACGCCCGGAGGCAGCTCGAGCGCGCCGATCGTGATCTCGTCGGCGAAGGAGGTGCCGAACAACGTGACCGGCGGGATGCTGGGGATCGCGTTCGATCCGCCGGTGAGCCCACCGATGTTGTTCTGAGCGCTGCGCACGAAGATCTCGCCGAAGGCGAGCGTCACGATCGCGAGGTAGTCACCGCGCACCCGCAGCGTCGGCGACCCGACGACCGCGCCGAACGCCCCCGCCACCACCGCGGAGATCACCATCACCAGCGGGAACGGCAGCTCGATACCGATCTTCGATGCCGCCGCGCCCGACAGGTTGGCCGCGACGAACGCGCCGATGCCGAGGAACGCGACGTAGCCCAGGTCGAGCAACCCGGCCAGGCCGACGACGATGTTCAGGCCGATCGCCGTGGCGGCGTAGACGCCGATGTTGGCGGCCACCGTCATCCAGTACTCGGTACCCGCCGAGGTCAGTGGCAGGGCGAGTGCGACGAGCAGCAGCACGACGACGGAGAAGATCCGCTGCCGTTCCGAGACCGCCGCGATCCAGGTGAGCAGCCCCGAGGCCTGCAGGGCCACGAGGAAGCCCGCCAGCGCCGCGACGAAGGACAGGAAGACCGCGCCGGAGTAGGCGTTGGCCGCCCCACCGGTGCCGCCGCTGGTGAGCACGGCCGCCACGAGCAGGAGCAACAGCCCGAACGTGACGAGCAGGACCAGCCGTTCCACCCACGGGTTGAGCCGCCACGTCCAGACCGGCGTCGCTTCGATGCCGCCCGCGACCGCGCCGACGACGAGCAGCACCCCTCCGGCGAGCGCGGCGAACACGCCGAACGCGACCGATCCCTCGGCCGTGGTGATCGCCCCGACGCCGCCGCCCTCGACGGTGATGTAGAGGCCATTGACCACCGCGACGGCGATGGTGCCGGCGCCCAGGCCGCGCAGCATGCGGCCCCGCGCGGGCACCCGCACGAGCGCGAGGACGATCGCGGCCACTCCGAAGACCAGCAGGTGCAGCCGGAAGCCGGTGACCTCGAACGGCGCGGAGAAGAACTCCAGTGTGGACTTCTCGGGGTAGGCGCCGCCGTTGAGCACGAACGTGGCCCACGGCAGCAGGGCACCGACGACGGTCAGCACCCCGCCCGCGAGCCGCAGCGGCAGCGCCATGCCCGGCAGGCCGGCCCGCTTCGGAGCCGGAGCGTCCGCGATGGGCGCGTCCTTCTCGATGGTGGTCACGCGCGAACCCGCTCGGTCTCGCCGAAGAAGCCCTGCGGCCGGAACACCAGGACCGCGATCAACACGACGAAGATCCACACATAGTCGTAGGCGGATCCGCCGGGCAGGTACTGCCCGCCCAACGACTTGACCAGCCCGATCGCCAGCCCGCCGACGATCGCACCGCGGATGCTGCCGATGCCGCCGAGCACGGCTGCCGTGAACGCGAAGATGCCGTTCTGGAAGCCCATGTCGATGTTGATGTTGTTGAGGTAGCCGCCGTAGAGCACCCCGCCGACGCCGGCCAGCGCGCCACCGAGCACGAACGTCAGGACGATCACGCGGTCGGGATCGATACCCATCAGACGTGCGATGTCGCGGTCCTGCGAGGTGGCGCGCATGGCGCGGCCCATCCGGGACCGGTCGATGAACAGCTGCAGCGCGATGGCCAGCGCCAGCGAGACGACGATCAGCAGCATGCCGGTGTAGCGGACGGGTACCCCGTCGCCGATCGGCAGGATCAGCGTGCCCGGCACGAAGATGTTGGGGAACTTGATGGCCGCGGTGGCGCCGGGGTAGAACACCCGGACCGCCTCCTGCAGAGCCACCGAGACCCCGAGCGCGGTGATCAGCGGGGCCAGCCGGGGCGCGTTGCGCAGCGGCCGGTAGGCGAATCGCTCCATCACCACGGCGACGGCTACCGACACCGCAGCACCCGCGATGAGCAGCAGCGGGAGCGCGAGGTACCACTGCTGCTGCACGAACGTGGGCAGCAGGTAGGTGAACGTCGCCAGGGCCCCGTACGCGCCGACCATGAAGATCTCACCGTGCGCGAAGTTGATCAACTGAATGATGCCGTAGACCATCGTGTAGCCCAACGCGATCAGCCCGATCAGGGAGCCGAGCACCAGGCCGTTGATGATTTGCGAGAGCAGCGTGGACAGCAAGCGGGTGGTCCCTCCACGTGCGCCGGGGGCGGGGTATCACCCCGCCCCCGGCGTTGTCGTGCTGTAGATCGTACGTGTTGCCGGGTCGGATCAGCCCTGGAAGCTACCCGTCGAGCCCTCGACCGCGGCGAACGCGCCGCTCTTGACGGTGTAGACGGTCAGGACCTTGTTGGTGGTGTCGCCGTACTGGTCGAACGAGATCGGCCCGCCCGCGCCCTCCGTCTTGGTGGCCTGCACCGCCGCCACGATGGCCTTGCGGGTGTCCTTGCTGTACGAACCGGTCCCGACGGCCTTGGCCACCGCGTCGATGATGGTGTTCGCGGCGTCGTAGGTGAAGGCACCGTAGGCGCCGTAGCCCTCGGACTTGCCCGCGGCCTTGTAGTCGTCGATGAACTTCTTGGCACTCGGCAGCGACTCGGTGGGCGCCCCGACATTGGTGGCGAGGTCGCCCTCGCGGCCGCCCAGCGAGACGTAGGTCTCGTCGACGATGCCGTCGCCGCCCATCAGCGGGATGTTCAGGCCCGAATCGGCCAGCTGCTTGGACAACGGGCCGGCCACCGGGTACTCGCCGCCGTAGTAGACGGCGTCAGGGTTGGCTGCGCGGACCGTGGTGATGACGCCGGAGAAGTCGGTGTCCTTCTCGCCGACCTTCTCCCGTGCAACGATCTTGGCGCCCAGCTTGGTGGCCTGCTGAGTGAACTGCTCCGCCAGGCCTGCTCCGTAGGACTTGCCGTCGTCGATCACGGCAATATTCTTCTTACCGGCGGTCTTGACCAGGTAGTTCGCCGCGAACGGGCCCTGGATCAGGTCGGTGGTGGCCACTCGGAAATAGCTGGGCACGGGACGCGCGGGGGCGTTGGCCGGGTCGGCACCGAGGGTCAGGCCCGGGCCGGTGTTGGCCGGGGAGATCTGCACGATGTCGCGCGCCGCGAGCAGCGGCTGCACCACCTGCGAGGTCGAGGTGTTCAAGGTACCCACGACACCGGCGACATTCTCGTCCGAGGCGAGCTTGGTGGCGGCCTGGTTGGCGATCTGGGGGTTCGCCTGGTCGTCCTCCGCCTGGAAGGCGAGCTTGTAGCCCGGGGTCTTGCACGCCTTGTTGGCCTGATCGACGGCGAGCTGTGCCGAGTTCCGCATGCCCAGACCCAGGGCCGAGAGGCTGCCCGAGAGTGGGGCGACCATGCCGACGATCAACGTGCCCTTGCTGGTGTCACACCCACCCGCGGCGCCGCCGCCGGCCGGGGTCTCCTCCCGGTTCGTTCCGCACGCCGTGAGCCCGAGGGCTCCGGCCAGGACCGCAGCGGTGACGATTGTCCGCCTCCGACTCATGCTGTGTTCCTTCCGTACCGCGTCCACCGGGGATGCCCGATCACGCCCAACCTCTCGGCTGTCGAGAGCCTGGGAGACGTTAGGCCCCTGCCCGCTCCGCCGTCACCACCCGGACCCGGTCCTTTACCGGACCGCAACCCGGAAACCCCGCATAGTGACGAGCCAAATGACGGAGCGTGTCAGGAAGCAGGCGCCGCGAGCCCCCCGACGACGGCCTCCGCGACGGCCTTCATCGTGGTCCGGCGATCCATCGCGGTGCGCTGGATCCAGCGGAACGCCTCCGGCTCGGACATCGACTGCCGGGTCATCAGCAGTCCCTTGGCGCGGTCGACGACCTTGCGGGTCTCCAGTCGGTCGGTGAGTGTCGCGACCTCGTCCTCCAGCGCCCGCTTCTCTGCGAAGCGGGACACCGCCAGCTCGATCGCCGGCACCAGCTCGTGGCGGGCGAACGGCTTCACCAGGTACGCCATCGCTCCGGCGTCCCGCGCCTGCTCGATCAGATCGCGCTGGCTGAACGCCGTGAGCATCACGACCGGGGCGATCCGCTCCTCGACGATCGACGCCGCCGCCGCGATGCCGTCGACCTTCGGCATCTTGACGTCCATGATGACGAGGTCGGGACGCAGCTCGCGGGCCAGGATGACGGCCTGCTCGCCGTCCCCCGCCTCCCCGGCGACGACATAGCCCTCCTCGCGGAGCATCTCGATGAGGTCCAGGCGGATCAGCGCCTCGTCCTCCACCACCAGCACCCGCAGCCCGACGACCGGCGCGGAGTCTCCTGCGGGGCTGCTGGTCGGGTTGCTCGCCGGGGTGGTTTCTGCGGACACCTGCTGGGTCACAGGACTCTCCTTGCCAGGCGGGTCGAACCGGAAGGGTGAACAGTAGCGGGAGGGGTGGGAGACGCGCAGTGATCTCGGGCTGCCGGGACCCCGGGTCCGGCCGGACGCTACGCTTGGTGAGCTTCCGCCCTCGTAATCCAACGGCAGAGATAGCGGTCTCAAACTCCGTACAGTGTGGGTTCGAATCCCACCGGGGGCACAAACAAGTTCTGAGACGGTCTGACCTGCGGTTTCGTGGGTTCCGACCTGTGTTCGTCGGGGGTCATGCAGGCCGCTGTCCGGTTGACAGCGTCGATGTTGTCGCTGGGCAGGGTGACGGTGACGGTGATGGTGTCTGCGCTGCCGGGTGTGATGGCGACGGCGAGCTTGGTGGACTCGAACAGGTCTCGTAACAGCGGTTGGGGTGCGTGGGCGAGGTTGGCCCGTAGCACCGGTAACGCGTCGAGCAGTGCTGCCTCTCCGGGTTCGGGGTGGCGGTTGTGGTCGGCGAGGACGCGCTGCAGGCGGGCGCGTTCGGTGCGGCGGTTGGTGGCGGCGTGGTCGTCGCGTCCGGCGAGGTCGGCGTCGAGCAGGGCGCGACGGTCGGGCCCGAACACTCGTTCGGTGTA
>JAYSXW010000036.1:0-6252 GCA_043716935.1 Pseudonocardia sp. | reverse complement strand
TGGCAGGAGCGAGGTGAACCCCGCCGAAGTCGTGGTCGGCATCCCCGAGAGGAGCGAGACGCCCAGGGGCCGAGGGCTTTACGCCGATGTGCCGGTCGTCACTGGGAGCCGACTCGCGAGAGGTGGACCAGATGAGCGACCTGATCGACGTCCTGCTATCCCATATCGGATCTGGAGGCGCGCCCGTGCGGTGGGACTCGATCTTCCGCATCGCCTCGGTGACCAAACCGGTCACCGAGGGGAACACCATCTGGCCTGGGCCTGCTGTGTGGAGCGGATGACGGGAATCGAACCCGCATATTCAGCTTGGGAAGCTGATGTTCTACCATTGAACTACATCCACAACGTGCACTACTTAGTCTAGCAGCTCACTCTCCGTGAGCAACGAGGTCGATCGGGTACACCCAAGCGAGTGGTTCCCGCCGCTGGACAGGGTGAGGGCTCGACGTCCGGTCGTCGACCGGTTCACACTGGTGGGGCACCGCAAGGCCAGCTCCCCCGGCCATCAGAGGACCGCACATGACCGAATTCGACCCGGACATGGGCTTGCTCCCGATTGAGGACCACGACCACGACGTGCTCCTCATCGCTGGCAGCCGCGCCGAAGTGGCACGTCTCGCCCCGGTGTCCACGGCGTTCGAGCAGGCCGACCGGATCCGGGCGCTCACGGTCGCCACCGGCCCCGACCCGATGGCTGTTCACGAGGCGTTCGAAGCCCTCGGCGTGCCGGCCGACATCACGCTGCTGCTCAGGGAGCCGCCCGGTCGCCATCCCGCGGCGATCGGCGCGATGTTGATGACGCGGCTGGACGAGCTGCTCGTCGACCTCGATCCGTCGGCCGTCATGGTCTACGGCGGCGGGATGACGGCGGCGATCGCGGCTCAGGTGGCGTTCTGGCGGCAGATCCCCGTCGTGCACCTACAGGCCGGGGTGGCCACCGACGACCTGCTGTGCCCGTTCCCGCAGGAGGCGAACCGGCGCATCATCGGTCAGCTGGCGTCGCTGTTCCTCACAACCGGCGGTACGGCCATGGGTAGCCCGATCGGTCCGAATGCCATCCCGGTGGGCGACACGATGTCGGCCAACCCGAAGCCCGCCGACCTGCGCTTCGCCCAGCTGGTGCGCCGCGTTCGTGAGGGTGGGCTGCAGCTGGTGCTCGTCGGGCTCGACCGGCCGGACTCGCTGGGCGTCCTCGCCGGCCTGCCGGACCTGCTCGACCGCGAGCCGAACATCGAGATCGTCGTGTATGGGGAGCTCGCCGGGCACGGCGCCGCCTACCCGCTGCTACAGCACCCGCGCTCCACGGTGGTGCGCAACCTGCCGCTCGCCGAGCTCGTCGGGCTGATCGCGGCCAGTACCGTGCTGGTGTCGGATGATCCCGAGCTCGTCACTGATGCGCCCGGACTCGGCACGCCGGCCGTTCTCGTCGACGGTCCGCACATCCCGCAGCCCGGCGATTCCATCCGCAGCATCCTGAGCCCGGCTGTCATGACGACGGTCCGGCAGATCCTGGTGGCCCGGCCGTCACCACCGGCCGTGCCGTCCGATGGGCGGGAGGCCGAGCGCGTCGAGCAGGCCGTCGCGTGGATGTTCGGTCTGTGCTCCTCACCTCTGCTCCCCACCGCCGAGGCCCGTCCGGAGCCGCCGGCGGCCCGTCCCACGCCCACTCCGCGCAATGGCACGCACCCGACACCGCGGGGCGGCGCCGACAAGGAGACCTGAGGTCGACGCCAGTAGGGTGATCCCGTGCTGTTGTCCGACGGTGACCTGCGACGCGAGCTCGGCGCCGGGCGTCTCGTGGTAGATCCGTGGGATCCCGCGATGTTGCAGCCCTCCAGCGTCGACGTGCGGCTCGACCGTTTCTTCCGCGTCTTCCAGAACTCCCGATACACCCACATCGACCCGCGGCAGCAGCAGGACGAGCTGACGTCGTCGGTCGAATGCGACGGGGAGGACCCGTTCGTGCTGCACCCGGGCGAATTCGTGCTCGGATCGACGTTCGAATCGCTGTCGCTTCCCGACGATCTGGCCGGGCGCCTGGAAGGAAAATCGAGTCTCGGACGGCTCGGCCTGCTGACGCACTCGACAGCCGGATTCATCGACCCGGGATTCACCGGGCACATCACGCTGGAACTGTCGAACGTCGCGAACCTGCCGATCGTGCTCTGGCCGGGCATGAAGATCGGGCAGCTGTGCCTGTTCCGGCTGTCCAGCCCGGCCGAGCGACCCTACGGAAGCGCCGGCGTCGGCTCCCGATATCAGGGCCAGCGGGGGCCGACGCCCTCCCGCGCCCACCTCAACTTCCACCGGGTCGACACACGGCGCTGAGCTGCCGGTCTGTCACCCGCCTCTGGCGGCCTCCGCGGGCGCCTCCCCGAACGGGTGGGCCCTGCCCGCGTGAGCCTGGCGCCGACCCGAACGCGTGGCCCGAACGCGTGGGGCCCGGCGCCGACCCGAACGCGTGGGCCGCGCCCGCGGAGGTCCGGCGCCGACCCCCGGACCCCGACGGCCGCACGCCCGATCGCCCCCGTCCGGACGGCACCGCGGCTAGCCTCCGGCCGGTACTCTCAACTGCCGATGGACCCTCGACGCGCCGACCCGCCCCCCTGGCTCCCCGCCCCGCGACCCCCGCACCAGGAAGCGGTGGTGCACCCCGTACGAGTGGGCCATCGTTGGCAACGCCAGGTCCGGTCGCGCCGCGGCGCGACCGGTCTCGCCCTCGGTGGAGCAGCGCTCCTGTTGTGGCCGTTCGCGGGCTGGTCGTGGATCCCGTGGCTCGCGGGCGTCGTCGCGCTCGTGCTGCTCCGACTGTTGCGCCTCGACGGGCTGCTGCGGGGCTGGTCGATCCACGTCGCCGGGGTGGTGGTCGTCGCCGGCCTGATGCTGAGCAGCCGCCCGTGGGCCTGGGCGCTGGCCGCGAGCATCGGTGTCCTGATCGCCGGTATCGTGCTCCTGCCCCGCTGGCGGCTAGCCGCGGTCGGGGTGGTGCTCTGCCTGATCACCGGGGCCGCGCTGACCTGGTCCAACATCCGAGATACGCGCGATGCCGCGGCTTCCTACGCACCGACGCAGGAACGCAGCCGGCACGACCAGGGTGCACCGCGCGCGGACAGCGTGCTGCCGATCCTGCTCAACCGGATCGCGCAGGGCAGCCCCGGTGCTGTCTGTGACAACCTGCTGTCCGGCCCGGCCGGCGCGTCCTTCGCCGCAGCCGTCTCGGCGCCGGACTGCGCCGCCGCGGTACTGGTGCTCGCGTCGCGCGTCACCGACCCGATCCACTACGCCGACGCCGCCGCCCCGCGCACCCGCGCCGGGGACCGGCTGATCGTCGACGCGTGCGGCCTGAGTTGGGGTCCGACGGCGGCCGGTCCCCAACTCGGCCACCTCACGATCGGCCCGATCGCCCCGTCCCGCTACGTCGTGACGGAGTTCCGGGCCTGCTGAGGCACCGTGCTCAGCACCCGGCCGCCGTCTCGGCCGGCGTGGCGACCGGGGTAGGACCGGCGCCGGTGGTGCTCGTGTCGCCCCGTTTCACGGCAGTCAGCAGCATCTGGGAGACGTCCTGGATCTGGACGCCGCCGCCCTCTCCTTCACCCTGCTTCTGGGTGAGACCGTCGGAGAGCATCGTGCGACAGAACGGGCAGCCCACGGCGATGGTGCCGCCCGCCGCGGCGCCGTCGGTGCCGGCGACCACACTGCCGTTCGCGTTCGCGCCCGCGCCATTGAGCGTCGCCTTGCTCGGGGCCGCGAGGCCCGAGGATGGGAGGCCCGAGGATGGGAGGCCCGAGGATGAGACGCCCGCGAGCGTGCCGAGCGCCTCCTCGGTGCGATTGACGTTCACCCGCTGCCCGATGCGCTCCTCCATCCACATCCGGGCCCCGCCGGCACCGCAGCACATGGAGCGTTCGGCGTGGCGCGGCATCTCGGTGAGGGTGGCGCCGGCCGCGCTGACCAGCGCGCGGGGCTCCTCGTAGATCTCGTTGTGGCGGCCGAGGTAGCACGGGTCGTGATACGTGACCGGCGCACCGGCGTCCTCGGCCGGCGCGGCAACCGGCACGAGCTTGCCCTCGCGTACCAGCTTGTTGAGCAGTTGCGTGTGGTGCACCACCTCGTAGTGCCCGTCGAGCTGCGGGTACTCACGGCCCAGCGTGTTGAGGCAGTGCGGGCAGGTGGTGACGATCTTGCGGGTGCCGGGCCCGCGGCCGTCGAACACGGTGTTGAGCACCTCGACGTTCTGCTGGGCCAGCATCTGGAACAGGAACTCGTTGCCCGATCGGCGCGCCGGGTCGCCCGTGCAGGTCTCCTCCGGGCCGAGCACCACGTACTCGACGCCGGCCCGCTTCAGCAGCTCTGCCGTCGCCTGCACCGTCTTCTTCTGACCGTCATCGAACGCGCCGGCGCAGCCGATCCAGAACAGGTACTCGACGTCGGGGGCCAGCTCTCCGTCGAAGACGTTCACCTCGAAGTCGAGCTTCTTCGTCCAGTCGAGCCGATCCTTCGCGTTTTGAGCCCAGGGGTTGCCCTTGTTCTCCAGGTTCTTGAACAACACGCCCAGCTCGGACGGGAACTCCGACTCGATCAGCACCTGATGCCGGCGCATGTCGACGATGTGATCGACGTGCTCGATGTCGACCGGGCACTGCTCGACGCACGCTCCGCACGTGGTGCACGACCACAGCACGTCGGGATCGATGACGCCACCCATCTCCAGGGTGCCGACCAGCGGACGCAGCGCCTGCTCGGGGCCGGAACCGGGGATGCGCCCGAAGCCGGACTCGGGCACGTGGGAACCGTGCCCGCCTGCCTGGTCCCCACCACCGACGGTGGAGACCGCACCCTCGTCGGGCATCGCCTGGCCGCCGATGAGGTAGGGCGCCTTGGCGAGCAGGTGGTCGCGCAGGTCCATGATCACGAGCTTCGGCGAGAGCGGCTTGCCGGTGTTCCACGCCGGGCACTGGCTCTGACAACGCCCGCATTCGGTGCAGGTGGCCATGTCGAGCATGCCCTTCCAGGTGAAGTCCTCGATCTTGCCGCGGCCGAAGACGTCGTCCTCACCCGGGTCCTCGAAGTCGATCGGCTTGCCGCCGGACTCCATCGCCAGCAGTGGGCCCAGGGCCCTGGGCATCCGCTTGGCGGCTACGTTGATCGGCGCCAGGGCGATGTGCAGGTGCTTGCTGTAGGCCACGATCACCAGGAACGCGCAGATCACGGCGATGTTGACCAGGATGAAAGTGGTCTCGACGACCTCGTTCACCGCGAGGCCCAGCGGGCTCAGGGCCAGCGAGATCAGGTGCGACGCGAATGGTGCCCAGGACTGCCCGTACGGGAAGACACCCGTGTTGACCTGCGCCCCCCGGTACACCAACAGGGTGACGACCACAGCGGAGATCATCCCGAGGACGACCCAGGCGGCGCGGGTGTGCGAGCCGTAGAAGCGCGAGGCGCGCTGACGGCGCTGGGGGGCCTGCCTGATGCGCAGCACGGCGAAGGTGACCAGCGACCCGAGGATCGCCACGGCGAAGAAGTCCTCGACGAACCCGAGCCAGCGGGCGTGACCGAACCACGGGAAGGCGTAGTCGGCGGCGAACAGCGACCCCCAGGTCTCCACGATGGTGAAGCCGAGGATCAGGAAGCCCCAGAACGTGAACGCGTGGGCGAGGCCCGGCACCGACCACGAGAGCAGCTTGCGCTGCCCGACGACCTCGACGAACTGCGTCCGGACCCGGGCACCGAGCCCGTCGGCGCGGCCGCCCGCCGGTTGCCCGGACCTGATCAGCCGGTAGATCGACAGGGCGCGCCGACCGGCGACCGCCAGGGCGACCAGCGTCAGCGCCAGTCCGATGACGAGTCTCACAATCACGGGTTCTTCCTCCCAGACGGGTCCGTGAATGCCCACCGCGGACCG
Organism: Pseudonocardia sp.; assembly: GCA_043716935.1. Classification (GTDB taxonomy): domain Bacteria; phylum Actinomycetota; class Actinomycetes; order Mycobacteriales; family Pseudonocardiaceae; genus Pseudonocardia. Next base: position 347 of record JAYSXW010000036.1, on the reverse strand, counting down.
CTGCCACGCAGCCTAGACCGGCGTCAGGGCCGCGCACCGGGACAGTTGAGGCAGGTCAGCCACATGCTACCGGGCAGTAACCATGTCGGCCAGTCGGTCCCGTCGGCATAGACCACTCGCATTCGGTATCTGATCGACGACTGTGAGTGACTTCATCCCGTCCGGCCTGGGCCAACGGTGTGGCGACCGTGACCAGGTGTGAACCCTCAGGCCCCACAGATACCGATCACAGCGGAGTCCCCTTACTCTGGCGGGCCGGGGACAGGTGTGCCTCGAACCGTGTGCGGGCGTGGACGGAATGCGCCCGGCGTTCCGACGCGCCGTTCACGCCGGCCGGCGTGAACGGC
>JAYSXW010000350.1:0-11119 GCA_043716935.1 Pseudonocardia sp. | reverse complement strand
GACTCGGGGCCGGACCGTCGGGGGCGGGCGGCTCGGCCGAGGTCGGTGGGCGAACCGGGACGGACGCCCCGTCGACGCCGGCCGAGGTCACGCCGGTGTTCGGGGTAGCACCGTTGTGCACGGCGGGACCGGCCTGGGCTGAGCCGTCGGTCCGCGGGGCGGCACCGGGCTGGGAGTCGGCACCGGGCTGGGAGTCGGCACCGGGCTGGGCGGAGGCGCTGTTGAGCGCGGCTGGGCTGGAGTGCGCGGCGGCACCGTTCGGAGCCACAGCACCGTTCGGAGCTCCTGCGCTCGTCGACGCCACGGCGCCCGGCGCGGCCCCTGCGGCGGGCCCGGCGGTACCCGTGGACGCCGCGGGCCCCGCCGCGGCGGAACGGGCCGCGGCGAAACGGGCCACCGCGGGCAGGGCCTGGGTGGCGTCCCCCTCGGCGGCGAACCAGGAGCCCAGGCCGTCGTGGGTGCGTCGGGCGGGAGGCTGCGGGGAGGTGTCGGCCCGGCCCGCCGCAGTGGACGGGTCGTCCGGGGCCTCGACCGGCACTGCGTCCGCCCCGACGGCGGCCTCCGTGGTGCCTACGGGTGGGGTGCCCGGCTGGCGCGTCACCGGCGTGGAACCCGAGCGGGGTTGGGCGGCCGGGGAGGCGCCCCACCCAGCCGAGGAGGGCAGGGTGGTGGCGGCGGTCGACGCGACAGGGGAAAGCGTCGGATGTGACGGCACGGAGGTCTGGCCGCCGGGTCCGGGCGTGCTGCCCGCCGCGTGACGCCGGGTGCCGGTGGCCGTCGCATTCCCGTCCGGCCCGGTCCGCACGGCCGGATGGCCGTTCCCCGGATCGCCGCTCGAGCCACCGTTGTGCTCGGCACCGCCGCGCGCACCGCCGTCGTCCATCGCGTCCGTCTCCGGACGGGCCGTCGCCTCGTCGGGCGAGGACTGCCGCTCAGGCATGAAGTCCGTTTCCCCTCAACGTCTCACGGGTCGGGCCTCCACGGGCCCGGCTCGTCGCAAACTGTGTGGCCGTCCAGAGATACAGGCCCGTTCCGTGGTCGGTGCGTTCGGTGGCGACGGAATGGACCTCACGCTCGCGCAGCACGAGGAATGTGGTGCCCTGCACCTCGACCTCGTACTGGTCGTCTCGGGCGTACAGGACGCGATCGCCGACCGTCACCGTGCGGACGTGGCTGCCCACGCCGAACACCGCGGCCCAGACCAGACGCCTGGCGGCCTCCGCGGTGCCGGGATCACGATCCCGGCGCCACTGCGTCGCTCTCCCGCGGCATCGGCCTTGGCCATGACGCGGTCGTGCAACATCTGGATCTCTAGTTTCGGGTCCTGCACCACCGTGATGCTACGAGGTCGTCCGGATCGGCTCGGAACGGGCCGATCCGGGACAGGAACGCGGAAACTCCGCGGTGCTGTCAGGTCGGGGGTCCGATAGCACCGCGGAGCCGTACTGAAGTTCGAAGCTCGGGCGGCGTTCGTTACCTCGACTCGAACAACTCATGGGATTCACTCCGACGGAGTAGTCATGGTCAGGCCTGGGCGAGCAGGTACCGGCCGAAGTGCGGCACCGTGAAGGCGATCTGACCTCGCTGGGCGGAGAAGACGAGACCCTTCTTGAGCAGGCTGTCGCGGGCCGGGGACAGCGAGGACGCGCGTCGGGCCAGGTGGTCGGCGATCCCGGCGGTGCCCACCGCTTCGTCACGGCCATCGGTCAGCTCGGCCATCGCACGCAGGTACTCGCGCTCGGCGGGGGTGGCGCGCTCGAAGCGGGAACCGAAGAAGCCCACCGCCAGCTCGACCTCAGCCTCCGGCGCCGCCATCGTCACGTCGGGCGCGCTGATCGGGCTGCGCGGTGCGGCGTCCCAGGCGGCCTTGCCGTAGGCCTGTACGAAGTAGGGGTAGCCGCTGGAGGCGGCGAACAGGGCATCGAGGGCGTCGGCGTCGAAGGTGGCGTCCTCCCGCTCCGCGGGGGCGAGGAGTGCGAAGTCGGCGTCGGCGCGATCGAGCTGGCCGATCCGGGCGTAGGTGAACAGCCGTTCGGAGTAGGACTTCGACGCCGAGAGCAACGCGGGCAGGTGCGGCAGCCCGGCGCCCACCACCACCAGCGGCGCCCGCGACTGCGACAGCTCGTGGCACGCCGCGCACAGCGCCGAGACGTCGTCGGGGCGCAGGTCCTGCATCTCGTCGATGAGCAGCGCGACGCCGGTCTCGATGTCCGCGGCGAGCGTCGCGACCTCGGTGAACAGCTCGACGAGGTCGATCTCGATGTCCCCGGAGTCAGCGCGGCCGGTACGCACGGGCACGTCGATGCCGGGCTGCCAGCGCTCGCGGAGCTTGGCGCCCTCGGGTGCCGAGCGCAGTGCGAACGCCTTCAGCACGCCGAGCACCTCGGCGACGCGCTCTCCGTCGGGGTGGCGCACCGCGAGGTCGCGGATCGCGCGGTGTAGCGCAGCGGAGAGCGGGCGGCGCAGATCGGCGTCGGGCCGGGCCTCGATCTTGCCCGCCCCCCAGCCGGCGCGGACGGCCATCGACCGCAGCTCGCCCAACAGCACGGTCTTGCCGACACCGCGCAGCCCGGTGAGTACGAGGCTCCGCTCGGGGCGCCCACGCGCCACCCGCTCCAGGACGATCTCGAACGCGTCGAGCTCCTTGTCGCGGCCGGCGAGCTCAGGGGGGCGCTGGCCTGCGCCGGGGGCGAACGGATTGCGCACGGGATCCACACATCGGACGGTATCGGCCGATCTCGTCCTCGTCGTAGAAGACGCTAGGAACGACAATGGCGTGTCGTCGATCGGGCCGTATATCGATCTCTCGTACCAGACGTACAGAAGGGTAGAGAATGCTAGGCGCGGCGGGTGGCGGCATCGGCGAAGCAGAACAGGCCGAACGCACCGAACCCGATCGCGACCACGACCAGCAGCCACGGCGCCATGGCCCCCAGCGGCCCGACGGCGCCCAGTGCTCGCAACGCCGCGTCCAGCCCACCCGCGCGCGACGGATCGGCGAACAACGCCGCGGTACCGACGAGCAGCCCGACCACCGCGAGGGCCAGCGCGCGCGACAGCGTGCCGACCGACCCCACCAGCTCGATCGCCCGTCGCGCCGCCGGACCGAGCCGGTGCACGTCGAGATCGCCCATGAACGTGCGACGGACGCCGGTGTAGGTCATCGTGCCCGCGATCACCAGGATCACCGCGGCCACCAGTCCCAGCAGCAGCCGGCCGGCCGGGAGCCCGAGGACGCCGGCGGCGAGTTGCGGCACGCCGCCGGCGCCCTGGCCTCCCGTCCGCAGGACGTAGCTCACGACGACCCCGGCCAGCGTCGACATGGCGATCGCTTTCGACACCGCGCCGACGCGTTTGCGCACCCGCTCTCCGTCCGAGACCCACCGGAACCCGACCGCGGCCGCCACGAGCTGCCACAGCGCGAACGCGAGCAGCCCCGCCGCGGCCAGGACCAGTGCGAACACTCCGCCAGGGGTGCGATGGACCGCTCCCACGGCGCCGTCGGCGTCCGGGGCCAGGTCCGGCACGCCGAGGGCGACCTCGACCGAGAGCCACGCGACGAGCAGATGCACCACGCCGTACCCCACGAGTCCGATCCGGCCGAGCACGTCGACCACGGGACCCGGGGCATCCGACCGCCCGCCACGGACGAGTCGACGCAGACGCACCAGCGGTGGGGACACGGGAAGCAGTACCCCACGCCGTCCGATCGCATTCCCTGTCGCATTCTCGGGAACACGCTAGACAGCCGAAGAGTCGCCGAGGATCGCGCACCTGGCTGTACGACGAGTGGGCAGATGGCCACCAACAGTAGTCGGAATGGCCTAATTGGTCGCTGCTGGTAACACCGTGGCCGCCTCTACGACGTCATATTGGTGAACAGCGGAGTCGCGCCGGCGCGCACAACCGACACCGCCCGTCTCCTTCTACAGCGGGCGCAGCTCACCCTGGCCGCGTTCGCGATCGTGGTGGCGGTGCTTGTCGGCCTCGTGGTCGGCCTGGGCGGACCGGTGGCCGAGAGCACCACACCCGCCAGCGCTGGGACGGCCATCACCACGATGGACCGTGCTCCGATCAGCTACGACGTTGCTCCCGGCCGCGCCGCAGCTGTGGCGCCGGCCGCGTGGACGACACCCGTGCCGGCCACCGGACCGACCGTCACCGAGCCGGCCCTCAGCAGCACGGCCGATGTCCCGTCCGGCGATCGGGCGTCCACCGGTGTACTCGCGGCGGTGATCACGATGCTGTCCTGTTGGGCCCTGCTCGCCATGGCCGGCGCCGTCTGGCGGAGCCGGCTCGACGCCCGCGACCGCGCCGAGTGGGAGCGCGCCTGGTCCCGGGTCGAGCCGGACTGGAGTGGGCGGGCCGGGTAGTCACCGATCCGGGACGACCTCGGCCACCCGGTCCTGAACCACCGGGCTTTCCACGACCGGACCCCCGATCACCGGATGGTCTCCCGGCCGTCCCACCACAGCACCGTCGACGATCGGGCCGCGCTGGCGGATCCGAGCCGTACGCAGCCCCGGGGCCCGGTCCTCGGCCGCCCGCACCAACCGGCGCCGCACCACCGCACGTAGCGGCGCAACCAGCAGCAACAGCCCGACCATGTCGGTGACCAGGCCCGGGACGAACAACAGGACCCCCGCCGACGCGACGAGCAGCCCGTCGGTGACCTCGACATGGGCCACCCGGCGGCTCGTAACAGCCGCACTGATCGCCTGCGCGGCCCGCAGCCCCTCCCTCCGCGCCAACCACAGACCCAGCGCCGAACCGGCGAGCAGTACGAGCAACGTGGCGCCCGCGCCGATCACCGACCCGAGCGCGACGACGGCGACGATCTCGACCACCAGATACAGGAGCACGAACGGCATACCCCCTCAACGCGCGGGATGCCGTCCGTGCTCCCGTCACCACCACATCGTCTCGGTCACCAGGTCAGCGCGAGTCCCGGATCGGTGAGCAGGGCGCCGACGTCGGCCAGGAACCGCGAGCCCTGCTCGCCGTCGACGAGGCGGTGGTCGAAGGAGAGCGCCAACTGGCACACTGTCCGCACGGCCAGCGCGCCGTCGACCACCCAGGGCGTCGGCTTGATCGCCCCGACGGCGAGGATCCCCGCCTCGCCCGGGTTGAGGATCGGGGTCCCGGTGTCGACGCCGAACACCCCGACGTTGGTGATCGTGAACGTGCCGCCCGTCAGGTCGGCCGGCGGCGTCCGCCCCGACCGGGCCGTGGCCGTCAGCTCGCCCAGCGCCACCGCGAGTTCCCGCAGCGTGCGGACGTCGGCGTCGCGGAGCTTCGGCACGATCAGCCCACGCGGGGTGGCCGCGGCGATGCCGAGCTGCATGCGGTCGAAGTAGACGATCTCACCCGCCGGCTCGTCCCAGCGCGCGTTGATCTCGGGCGTCCGCCGCGCGGCCAGGCACACCGCCTTCGCGACGAACGCCAACGGCGTCAGCTTGACCTCGGCGTACTCGCTGGTGGCCCGCAGCCGGTCGCGCAGCGCCATCGTCGCCGTCACGTCGACGGCCAGGAACTCGGTGACGTGCGGCGCGGTGAACGCGCTGCTCACCATCGCCGCCGCGGTGGCCTTGCGGACCCCGCGGATGGGCTCCCGCCGCACTCCACCGGCCGCCGCGACGCCGGGGGACTCGACGGACGGCTCAGCGGTCGCGGGCACAGCGGTCGCGGGCGCGTGCGCCACCACGTCCTCCCGCGTGACCACTCCACCCGCCCCGGACGGGACGACGCCGCGCAGGTCGACGCCGAGGTCGCGAGCCAGCTTGCGCACCGGCGGCTTGGCCAGCGGCACCGAGCCGCGGTCACCGTCCGGAGACGGGTCACCTGCCGGCGACGGGACGCCGTTGGTAGACGGGACGCCCGAGGCCGCGCGGCCGCCGGAACCGACCCGCCGATCCCCGACCGGCCCGGCGTCGGCCGGCGCGACGTCAGCGGGGTCCCCGGACGAGGACCCGGTGGAGCCCGCCCCGTTCCCGGTCCGCGAGGGCCGAGGATCGGCATCCGGCACGGTCGGGGCCCGGCGGCGGCGGCGGATCACCGAGCCCGGGCGCGGCCCGTACCCGACGAGGTTGGCGATGCGGCCGTCCCTGCCGGCCTCCCCGATCTTGGTCCCGGCCTCCTCGGCGGACGCTTCCGTCGCTGCGGACGCGGCAGCCGGCGGCGGCTCCATGGTCCCGGCCGACCCGGCCGCAGCCGGGCCGACATCGTCCCGGAGGGGCCCGGCCGCCTCGCCCGTCTCGATCGCGATGATCGGCGACCCGACGGCGACAATCTGGCCGGGCTCGACGAGCAGCGCCCCGACCACGCCCGCATACGGGCTGGGCAGCTCGACCGCGGCCTTGGCCGTCTCGATCTCGCACAGGATCTGGTTGACGGTCACCGTGTCGCCCGCGGCGACGCTCCAGGTGACGACCTCGGCCTCGGTCAGTCCCTCGCCGACGTCGGGCATGCCGAACTCACGCAGCATGACGGCTCACCACGCCATCGAGCGGTCGACGGCGTCCAGCACCCGGTCGAGATCGGGGAGGTAGTCCTCCTCGCACTTGGACGGCGGGTACGGCGTGTCGAAGCCGGTGACCCGCAGGACCGGCGCCTCCAGGGAGTGGAAGCACTGCTCCTGCACACGCGCGGCCACCTCCGCCGCGACCGACACCTCCGACGGCGCCTCGGCCACGACGACGAGTCGGCCCGTCCGTCGCACCGAGTCGAACACCGGCTGCAGGTCAAGGGGCGACAGGGTGCGCAGGTCGACCACCTCCAGCTCGAGGCCGTCGGCTGCGGCTGCGGTGGCCGCGTCCAGGCAGGTCTTCAGCACCGGCCCGTAGCCGACGAGGGTGAGTGCGGACCCGGTGCGGGCCACCCGCGAGGAGTGCAGCGGCGGCGGCTCCTGCGAGAGGTCCACCTCGGCCTTCTCCCAGTACCGCCGCTTCGGCTCGAAGAAGATCACCGGATCGTCGGACGCGACGGCCTGCTGGATCATCCAGTAGGCGTCGGTCGGGTTGGAGCACGCGACGACCTTCAGCCCCGCGACGTGCGCGAACAGCGCCTCGGGCGATTCGCTGTGGTGCTCGACCGCCCCGATCCCGCCACCGAACGGGATGCGCACCACCACCGGCATCGGCACCCGGCCCTGCGAGCGGAAGTGCAGCTTCGCGAGCTGGGAGACGATCTGGTCGTAGCCGGGAAACACGAACCCGTCGAACTGGATCTCGCAGACGGGCCGGAACCCGCGGATCGCCAGGCCCACCGCGGTGCCGATGATGCCCGACTCGGCCAGCGGCGTGTCGAGCACCCGCATCTCGCCGAAGTCCTTCTGCAGCCCGTCGGTGACGCGGAAGACGCCACCGAGCTTGCCCACGTCCTCGCCCATGACCAGGACTTTCGGGTCGCGTTCCATCGCGGCACGCAACCCGTCGTTTATCGCCTTCGCCATCGTGAGAACAGCCATGTCAGTGCCCTTCGATGGTGCTCGGGCCCGCGAAGGACGCGTGGTACGCCAGGAATGCCTCGCGCTGCGCCTCCACCGTCGGCGACGGGTCCGCATAGACCTGCGAGAACATCCGGTCCGGAGCGGGCGCGGGCATGTCGACGCAGAACTGCCGGAACCGCGCGGCCAGCTCGTCCGCCTCGGCTGCGACGCCGTCGAAGAACTCCTGGGCGACCCCGAGCGAGCGCACGAGATGCACCCGCACCCGTTCGATGGGGTCCTTGAGCTTCCACAGCTCCAGCTCGTCGGCGAGCCGGTAGCGCGACGGATCGTCGGACGTGGTGTGAGCGTCCATGCGGTAGGTGAACGCCTCGATGAGCACCGGGCCGTTGCCGGTACGGCACTCCTCCAGCGCCCACCGGGTGACGGCGAGGCAGGCGAGCACGTCGTTGCCGTCGACGCGGATGCCGTCGAAGCCGTAGCCCTGGGCCCGGCGGTAGAGCGGCACACGGGTCTGCCGTTCGGTGGGCTCGGAGATCGCCCACTGGTTGTTCTGGCAGTAGAACACGACCGGGGCGTCGTAGACCGCGGCCCACACGAAGCCCTCGTGCACGTCCCCCTGCGACGTGGCGCCGTCGCCGAAGAAGCAGATCGTGGCCTCGTTGTCGGCGTCACTGTCCGGCCCGCCGACCTTGCCCTCGAACTTCTGGCCCATCGCGTAGCCGGTGGCGTTGAGGCACTGGTTGCCGATGACGATCGTGTAGAGGTGGAAACCGGCGGCGATCGGGTCCCAGCTGCCGTGGTCGGTGCCGCGGAAGATGCCGAGGAGGTCGGTGGGGTCGATGCCACGGGCCCAGGCGACGCCGTGCTCCCGGTAGGACGGGAACGCCATGTCCTGCGGCGCCATCGCCCGACCGGCGCCGATCTGCGCGGCCTCCTGGCCGAGCAGCGGGACCCAGATGCCGAGCTGGCCCTGCCGCTGCAGGGCGTTGCCCTCGCGGTCGAACCGGCGCACCAGCACCATGTCGCGGTAGAGATCCTGCAGCGCCGCGACGTCGACGTCAGCGGCCCACGGGTCGAACCGGTCGTCGGGCACCCGCACGCCCTCGGGCGTCAGGAGCTGGACGAGATCGGGACCGCCCCCGTCTACGCCCCGCAGGCCGGCGAGCACGTGCTCGCGGCCGGGATGTTCCTCGGGGACGCCGGACGTCGGCGGGGTCCAGGCCTGGGGGACGGACACGCATGCCTCCTCGTGCTCACACCGCGCACGGTCCAGTTCGTGGCCCGTCGCGGATCGGGCTCATCGTCGGGCGCGCCGCCGGGGTGGGGCGGCGATGCCCGTCGCGCCATCCTGGCACGCCGGGGGGTGTGGGAAACAGCGGACGGCCCGCCCCCCGGCGTGGGGGACGGGCCGTTGCGGCGCATGTCCTTACGGCGTGCCGGAGTACGGCTCGCTCGCCGGCGGGGTCGAGGGCCGCGGGGTGGGCCGGGGCGCGGTGTAGTCCGACGTCCGGCCGTAGCCCGCGTTCTGGTCGTAGCCGGCGACGTGACCGTTGCCGGTGCTGGCCGATCCGGGCGTCGTCCTGATGCCCACGACGCCCTTGGCCTTCTGCGCGACGCCGGTGATCTGGCTCGAGTACCGGCCCTTCGTCTGCTTGTCGACGAACCGGGCAGCCTGGTCGAGGTATCTGGCGGCCTGGTCCGGGTTCTTCTTGGCGTAGCGGCGCGCGGCCTCGGCTGCCGCCGCGAGCGTGGCCAGTCGTCGGATCAGGGGCATGGCGTTCCTCCGGGTCGGTTGACTCCACCGGCCAATGTTCGGACGGTGCGTACTGGTTACGGAAGTACCCAGGGTGCCCTACCGGCAATCCCGCGGGATCCCATCACGATCACGCTGCGTGATGTCACTCAACGGTGACCGTCCTCGGCGTGTCGGTCCGACGCGCGGGTGGCACCATCGCGGCTAAATCGCAGCAGATCGTTCTCGCCGCGCCGAACGCCGGAGGTTTCCCCGTGCCCGTCCCCACCCGTTCACTCCCGGCCGTGCTCGTCACGGCCGCGCTCGCGCTAGTCCTTGCGGGGTGCGGCAACAGCGCCGGCAGCGGCGCCGCCCCGTCGACATCAGCGGCGGCGGCGACCGGCGTCAAGCTGGTGACCGCCGGGCAGCTCACGACCTGCACCTCGCTGCCCTACGAGCCGTTCCAGTTCCAGCGCGACGGCACGATCGTCGGGTTCGACGTCGACATCGTGGATGTCGTGGCGAAGAAGCTGGGCGTCAAGCAGCAGATCGTCGAAACGCCGTTCGACGGCATCCAGTCCGGTGCCGCCCTCGACTCCGGGCAGTGCGATCTGGGCGCCGCCGCGATGACGATCACCGACGATCGCAAGAAGAACATCGACTTCTCCGACCCCTACTTCAACGCCACGCAGGCTCTGCTGGTCAAGAAGGACTCGGGCATCACCGATGCTGCCCAGCTCACCGGGAAGCGGCTGGGCGTGCAGAACAGCACCACCGGCCAGAAGTACGCGGCGGCCAACATCGCGGGCGCCACGGCCGTCGTCTACGAGGACCTCGGCCTGCTGTTCAACGCCATCCAGGCCGGCGAGGTCGATGCCGTCATCAACGACAACGGCCCACTGCTCGACTTCACCACCAAGAACCCGGACCTCACCGTGACGAAGGAGTTCGACACCGGCGAGCAGTACGGCTACGGGGTGATGAAGGGCAACACCGCGCTGGCCGGCGCGATCAACTCCGCGATCTCCGACGCCAAGACCGACGGCACGTACGCGTCGATCTACATGAAGTGGTTCGGCAAGGCGCCGGCCCAGAGCTGATCGAACAAGAGCTGATCCGGAGCTGATCGACAGTGTCTCTCACCCGCAGGCAGCGCGCCCGGGCGTGGCGCGGCGTCCAGTACGGCATCGCGGTCGTGGTGGTGCTGGTCGTCGCGTTCACCGCCAACTGGGGAAAGATCGGCCGCGCGTTCTTCGATTTCGGGGTCGCCGCGACGCTGTTCCCGGACGTCATCGTGATCGCGCTGCGCAACACCGTCATCTTCACCGCGCTCGGTTTCGCGCTGGCCCTGGCGCTGGGCCTGGTGCTGGCGTTGATGCGGCTGTCGTCGATCCGGATCTACCGGTGGATCGCGGGCGCCTACATCGAGTTCTTCCGCGGGCTGCCCGCCCTGCTCATCGTGATCGCGATCGGTTTCGGCATCCCGCTGGCCTTCCAGACCCGACTCGACCGCACGGCGTCGATCACGATCGCCCTCGGCATCGTCGGCTCGGCCTACATCTGCGAGACGATCCGCGCCGGCCTCCAGTCGGTGCCACGCGGGCAGGTCGAGGCGGCCCGGTCGGTGGGCATGTCGCCGGCCCGCACGATGATCTTCATCGTGATCCCGCAGGCGTTCCGGATCGTGCTGCCGCCACTGACCAACGAGCTGATCCTGCTGACGAAGGACTCCTCGCTGGCGTTCCTGCTCGGCACGACGCTCGACCAGTACGAGCTCGCCCAGTTCGGCCGGGCCGCGCTCAACCAGGCCAAGAGCCTGACCCCGGTGCTGGTCGTCGGCCTGACCTACCTGATCATCACCGTTCCGCTGTCCTACCTGGCCCGGCGGCTGGAACGCCGCTACGGCAGCGCGGGAGCACCGAAGGGGATGGAGGCATGAG
>JAYSXW010000349.1:0-34274 GCA_043716935.1 Pseudonocardia sp. | reverse complement strand
CACGTCCGGGTACGGGCTGCGAACCGACATTGCGACGCTCCCTTGCGACGACACGACCGGAGCGAAACGACCGCCCGGAACGGCGCAATGCTAGGCGATGCCCAGTGGATCCGTGCCAGTGGATCCGTGCCGTGGATCCACCCCGCGCACCGGCTCGATGATCCGCAGGCCACGCCGACGGCCGCCATCCGCCTCAACGGCGTGAGTGCGAGAACACCCGAACGGGGTAGTCCGAAAGGGTTGTCTCGATGATCACTCTCTGTCAGGGTGGCCCTCGTCCGGAAGCGCAGGTCCCCCCACTTGTCGCCGGGCCGGGCCGCGACGTAAACCGACGTAGCCCGTCAGCCGGCGACCGCGGGTACCCCCCGACCGCGTGGTCGCCCGGCGGAGATCGCGGAGTGGCCCGAGTTCATGACTCCCCCTCAGTGCCCGGGCCGCTCCGCCCCCCGGCGGTAGCGAGAACCCGCCGCCCGATCACTCGGCGCGCGAGCCAACCGAGGACCAGCAGCAGCCCCAGCACCGGCAGGAACGGCAGTACGAAGCCCACCACCGCACCCGTCCCGGCCCCCAGGGCGCGCAGGCCCTCCCACCCGGAGGCGAAGCCGCCGAGGAAGCCGACCGCGCGCGCGTCGGGCGGTGGCGGAGCGCCGACCCGGCGCACGTCGACGCTCAGGGTGGACAGCGCCACCTGGTCGCGCAGCGCGGCCAACCGGCCGGTGAGGGAGTCGAGGTCGGCCTCGCGGCGCGTCAGCTCCGATTCGACCGACACGACATCTCCGATCGACGTCGCCTGCGCGAGCAGGGCCCGGACCCGGTCGACGCTCACCTGCTGGCTCGCGACCCTGGCGTCGAGGTCGACGGCCTCCTCGGTCGCGTCGACGACCTGCACCGACCGTTCGACGACGTGCGCGAGACCGCCGATGTCGTCCATCAGCCGGTCCAGGGCGTCGGCGGGGACGCGTAGGACCACGCTGCTGCCGCCGCCGCTCGACTGCTCCTCGGTGAGGGTCCCACCTATCCCCAGTGCGGCGGTGCGTACCCGGCGGGTCGTGTCGGCCGGGTCGTCGGCCTCGACGGTCAGTCGGGCGGTGCGGACCAGGGATCGGGCGACGGACCCCACCGCGACCCCGTTCGAGGCAACCGTCCCGCCCTCGGGCGTCGCGCCGGCCGCGTCGCCCACCGTGCGTTTCCCGTCCGCCCCGGACCCGGAAGCCGCGGACCCGGAAGCCGCGGACGGGCCTGACCCGCTGTAGTCGGGTGCGGCCTCCGTCGGGCCGATCGACGGCGCCAGCACGCCCTCCGTGGCGTCGGACCCGGCCCTGAGCTGCACGAACACCATCACCGCGACGACGGCGACCACCACCACGCCCGCCACCACCGCCAACCCTGCCCGCGATCGCACGAACCGGAGCATGTCCACCGCCTCCTCGGCCCCGGGACGATCCCGGTGGCGAGGGGAGGACGGGCCCGGGCACCGATCCGGTTGCGTGCGCGGGGTCACGATCCGGTCTCGGGGTCGGTGCCTGTCCCACAGCCCGGCGATCGGAGGCCGAGCAACGGGCTCGACCGAGCGACGACGACCGTATCGAGCAGGCGGGCGATCAGTGGAAGAGGTGCTCGAAGGCCTGGAGGTTCGCCGTGGACTCCCCGCGCCCGGAGCGCCAGGCGTGCTCGCGGCGGATGGAGCTCGCGAAACCCAGTTCCAGCAGGGTGTTGAAGTCGCCGTCGGCGGCGTCGAGGACCTGGCCCAGGACGTGGTCGATCTCCTGCGCCGTGACGGCGTGCAGAGGCACGCGGCCGACGAGATGGATGTCGCCGATCCGGTCGAGCGCGTAGTGCACGCCGTAGAGCCGGGCGTTGCGCTGCAACAGGAAGCGGTAGACCCCGGCGTGGTTCTCGTCGGGTTGACGACAGACGAACGCCTGGACGAACAGAGAGTGGTCGCGGGCCACGAGCCAGCAGTGGGTCTGCAGCCGACGGGAACCCGGCAGTGTGACGAGGAACTGGCCCGGCTCGCGACGGGTGTGGTCGACGCCCAGGTCCGCGAGGGCCGCCACCAGCACCTCGTCGACGTCGGTCATGAGCCGATCATGGCCGCGAGGGCGCCCGCGCGCCCCGCGTACTCGACGGCGGCCTCCGCGTAGGTGTCCAGCAGGGCGTCGGTGGTGCGGTCCCAGGAGAACAGGCGCGCGTGGGCGACGGCGCCGGGCACCAGCTCGCGGCGTCGGCGCAGCGCCGCGTCGAGGGCGGCGGCCCACGGCTGCGCCCCGTGGCCGGGCACGAGCAGCCCCGAGACGCCGTCGGACACCGCCACCGGCAACCCACCGACCCGCGCCGCCACCACCGGGGTGCCGCACGCCTGCGCCTCCAGCGCGACCAGCCCGAACGACTCGTTGTGGCTCGGCACGGCAACGAGATCGGCCGCGCGGTAGACGTGCACCAGGCCGTCGCCGCGCTGGGGTGGCAGGAAGCGCAGGACCTCGACGATCCCGAGCGACACCCCGAGCTGCTGCAGCGCGGTGGGCTCGGCGAGGCCGCTGCCCGACGGTCCGCCCGCGACCAGCACGACGAGCCGGGCCCGCAGCGACGGGTCCCGATGGATCATTTCCGCCGCGGCCCGCAGCAGCACGTCCGGGGCCTTGAGCGGCTGGATGCGTCCGACGAACGCGAGGACGACGGCGTCAGGGGCGATGCCGAGCGCCGCACGGGCGGCGGCCCGGTCGCCGGGGACGAAACGGACGAGGTCGACGCCCGGCGGGATCGTGACGGTCCGGCCCGGATCGGCGCCGTAGAGCTCGACGAGCTGACGCGACTCCTGCTCGGTGTTGCCGATCAGCCGATCGGCCTCCGCGACGACCTGGTCCTCGCCGATCACCCGCACCATCGGCTCGGGCGCGTCGCCGTCGGCCAGGGCGGCGTTCTTGACCCGGGCGAGGGTGTGGGCGCTGTGCACGAGCGGCACCCCCCACCGGTCACGGGCGAGCCAGCCGACCTGGCCGGAGAGCCAGTAGTGGGAGTGAACGACGTCGTAGTGGCCCGGCTCGTAGCGGGCCTCGGTGCGCAGCACGCCGGCCGTGAACGCGCAGAGCTGGCTGGGCAGGTCGTTCTTTCCCAGGCCTTCGAATGGACCCGCCTGGATATGGCGCACCAGCACCCCCGCCGCCACCTCCGCCACCGGCGGCTGGTCCGACGACGTCGCCCGCGTGAAGATCTCCACCGGGACGCCCCGCTGCGCCATCCGCGTGGCCGTCTCCACGATGTAGACGTTCATGCCGCCGGCGTCACCGGTGCCCGGCTGCTCGAGCGGCGAGGTGTGCACGGAGAGCACGCTGACCCGGCGGGGCCGGCGTGCCGCTCCGTTGCTGGCGGATGTCACTACTGCTGTGTAGCACGTCGTCAGGTGGTGGCGAACAGTCCGATCAGCGCCCGGAGGGGATCCTGGGCGTGCCGGGTACCGTCGCGCTCGACCCACGTCGGCACCCGGAACCGGCCGGTCACGGGCCGGCGCACCGTCACCCAGAGCTCGTCGTGACGATGCAGGCCACCTGCCGGCACGTCGACGCCGAGGGTGTGGCACGCCACCACGATCTCGCCCAGCTCGGCCCACCGGACGAACTCGCCGGCGCCCTCGACGTCGCCGGCGACGATCTCGGACGCCAGCGGCAGATCGAGCAGCTCGGCGAGTGCCACCGGGTCGCCGCCGATCACGAGTTCCCCGGCCGGCAGCACCGACGCGGGCCAGGGTGCGTCCAGGACCACCGCCACGTCGACGCCCACGACGCTGCCGTCCAAGGCGCGGACGTGTTCGGGCAGGTCGAGGTCGGCGGACCGCACCCGGCCGGCGGCGACGGCGTCGGCCAGGGCGATGTGCGCGTCCGCGACCAGCGCCGCGGGTGGGTGGCGGGCCGGGTCGGCGAGGCGCGCCAGCAGGTCGTCGGCGGCGCGGGCGTCGGCGATCGTGAGGTCGGCCCGCACGCCGACCGCGGTCAGCAGCGTCTCGTCGGCATTCACCGGCACCGGGTCGTAGAGCTCCGCGAGGCCGGCGGCCGAGGCCAACCGCCAGTGCGCCGGACGGCGGCCGCCGAACCGGGCGTGCCGGGCCAGCCACCACCCCGGGTACCCACCCGGCTGGGTCAGGGCGGCGCGGGTGTCGCGCTTCGAGCCCAGCAGAGCGAGCGCGGCCGGCCAGGCGTCGGCGGCGACGAGATCAAGATCCCGGACCGCGACCAGGCGTGTCGGCGCCGCGGCCTCCCACCAGCGTTCCTCGTCGTCGAGGTCGTGGTCGGGGCCGGTGGGGTCGTCGTCGACGATGACCGCGAACCCGTCCAGCACCCCGACGGCCACCAGCACGTCGCGCGGAACGCGCGCGGCGAGGGCGGCGTCGAGAACGTCGATCGGGGCGTCGGGCGCGAGCAGCGGGCGCAGGACCGCATCGGGCAGCATCAGCTCGTCGGCCCGGGCGGGGTGGCCGTCGGCGTCGGGTAGGGCGAGCGCGGACAGGGCCGCCGGGGCGGTGCCCCTCTCGCCGACCAGTGCGAGGACGGCCTCGGCCAGCGGCCCCGGGTCCAGCCCGGCCTCGGCGTCGTCGACCGACCGGTCGACGGCCTCGGCCAGCGCGACGTGCTCCAGCAGCAGCGACGCGTCGGCGTCGACCGCCCCGAGCCGGCGCAGCAGCGGCGCGACGCCGTCGGGATGAGCCAGGTACAGCCCGGGCAACGCGAGCGCGCCGATGGCGGTGATCGCGGCGACCGGCGGATCGGGTGCCAGCAGCACGGTGGCCGGGCCCGCCGCGGTGCGGCCGTCGTGCAGCGGGACGGGCAGCGCACGCAGCTCGTCGAGCAGGCCGGGCACGGTCTCGGCGGCGGGCTCCAGCTCGACATAGCACTCCCGCCACCACCCCGGCGACGCCTCGACGCCGAACAGCCGCGCCACCATCTCCGCGGCGGAGACGCGGTGCGCGCCCAGCGACGCCGGAACGGGCGCGGTGGCCAGCCGGTCGAACCCGACACCGGCGAGCAGCGCCGGGAGCCGCTCGCCCGGCAGGTCGAGCCACTCGGCCCGGCCGGGCAGGAGCTCGGAGCCGCCGGCGCCGGGCAGCCACCGGGCGGTACGCAGGGCGCCGAGGAGGAGGTCGTGCAGGCGGCCGTCGAGCGCCGAGCGCGGGAAGCCCGTCTCGGGCACGAGCTGCCGTCGACGATCGAGATCCACCGCCCGGACCAGATCGAGATAGGCCTGCGCGGCCTCGGCGAGCACGCGGTCGGTGGCGGCGCCGAGCCGGACCCGGCGGCGGTCGGGCTCCATCGGGACGGTCGCGATCAGCCGTGCGGGCAGGGCGAGCGCCTCGACGGTGGCGGTGGGGGCGTGCAGGACGTCGTCGCCGTGGTGCGTCGGGTGGCCGTCGGGCCCCAGCGGCAGCGCCCAGCAGACCGCCCAGTCCCGACGTCCGCGCTGCTCGGTGGCCTGCCGGCGGGCCTCGTCGTCGTCGAGCTGCCCGCTGCGGCGGGCCAGCCGCCAGGCACGGTCACCGATCCGCGTCCCCTCGGGGCCGTCGACGCGGGCGAGGATCTCTCCCGCGACGTCGATCTCGACCAGGCCCGGCAGGGCCAGCAGCAGGTCGGGCGCGGCTTCGCGGGCCTGCTTCAGCAGCGCGGCCGGGTCGACCTCCGGGCGCAGCGGCAGCCGGACCTCGGTGTCGTAGCCGTCCGGGGCGACCTCGTCGGCCGGCCACACCAGGCGCAGCACCGGCGGCTCGTCGCGCCGGGCCAGCTCGGCCGCGGGCCCCGGCAGCGCAGCCACGGCGGCGGCGGTGCGGGCGGCGGAGAACGCGACCCCGCCGTCGTGGCCGACCACGCGCGGGGCGTCGGAGATGGCCAGCACCGCGGCGAAGCCGACCCCGAACCGTCCCACCGAGCCGGCGTCGTCCCGCTTCGCCGAGGCGCGCAGCGACGCGAGGGCGGCGACCCCAGTGGCGTCGAGCGGGGTGCCGGTGTTGGCGACGCGCAGTTCGCCCCGCTTCACCTCGATCCGCAGACGGCCGCGGACGCCCGCCGCCCGGGCCGCGTCGGCGGCGTTCTGGGCCAGCTCGACGCACCACGCATCGGCGTAGCCGCCCAGGCGCAGGTCCTCCTCGGCGTTGGCGTCCTCCCGGAACCGGGTGGGCGAGGACGCCCAGGAGTCGATCACGGCGGTGCGCAGGGCCGCGGTCCCGAACGGGTCGGGGCCGGAGGAGTCGGGGCCGGAAGAGTTGGGGCCGGAAGAGTTGGGGCCGGAGGAGTTGGGCACTACTCCGGCTGCTCGACGGGCTGCGCGACGGGCTGCGCGACGGGCTGCGCGGCGGCCGATCCGTCGGCTGGAGTCCGCTCCAGGTCGACGCCGTCGTCGTAGACCAGCTCCGCCGCCGCCACCGGTGACACGATGTCGACCACCACGTCGGAGTGGGCGCCACAGCCGAACCCGACCGCAACCACCGCACCGTCGGCGGGGGCGTAGGCGTTGCCGCACACCCCGAACGCGCCGCGCAGGGAACCGGCGATCGGCAGCAGGAACGCGCAGGTGCCGCAGTGCGCCGGGGCAGCGCGGGCCATCTCGGCGCCGGGGCCGTGCGGGCCGTCGAGCCAGCGCTGCGCGGCGTCCTCACGTCCGATGCGCGAGAGCACCCTGACCCGGCCCAAGCCGATCTCGGTGGCCACCTCCTCGACGGCCGGGTCGGCAGATTCCAGGTAGGCGGGCGCCATCCGCTCGTCGCCCTCGGGGGTGGGCAGCAGGTCGCCGATGCCCAAGTCACCGGGGCGGATGCGCTCCTCCCACGGCACCCAGACCGGACCGGTCAGGGCGTCCGGGCCGGGAAGCAACACGACCTCGCTGACCGTCACCGGACCGTCGTCGCCGCCCGCTGACACCGTCACCGACCAGCGCCAGCCGCGGTAGCCGTCCTGCTCGGCGTCGAAGTAGTGGGTGACGGCTCCGGGGGCCTCCGACACCGCCTCCCGGTGGGCGCCCACGGCACCGGCGGCGGCCCGCCGCCCGAGATCGGCCGCAGCGGTCTCGACGGCGGCGGAGCGGGCCAGGTCGGCCGCACCGACGAGCCGGGCGAGCGGGTCGAGGGTCGCGGAGGCATTCACCTGCGACATTGTGCCACCCTGGTGGTCGTGACCGTCGGCCGTGCGCTCGTGCTGGCCCTCGTGTTCGGGACGGCCGGCTGCGCGGCCGGGCCGGCGCCCGGTGCCGCCGGCGCCGCCGGCGCGGTCGTGGCCCGTCCGGAGGTGCTGGCGCAGCTGCCGCACGACCGCTCGGCGTTCACCGAGGGTCTCGAGATCGACGGGGACGCCCTGTACGAGAGCACCGGGCTCGACGGCCGGTCACAGCTGCGCGAGCTCGACCCCGCCACCGGGGCGGTCCGGCGGACCGTGCCGCTGCCGGGAGTGCTGTTCGGCGAGGGGCTCACCGTCGTCGACGACTCGATCTGGCAGCTGAGCTGGCGCGACGGCGTTGCCCTGCAGTGGGACCGTACGACCTTCACGCTCCGGCAGCAGGTTCCGATCTCCGGCGAGGGCTGGGGCCTGTGTCGTGACGGCGCCCGGCTCGTGCGCAGTGACGGCACCGACCGGCTCCGCTTCCACGACCCGGTGACGTTCGCCGAGACCGGCGCGGTGTCGGTCACCCTCGACGGGGCGCCCGTGACGCGGCTCAACGAGCTCGAGTGCGTCGACGGACAGGTATGGGCCAACGTGTGGCAGACCGACCGGATCGTGCGGATCGACCCCGCGTCGGGGCGGGTCACGGCCGTGGTCGACGCCACGGGCCTGCTGCCCGACCGCCGCGGCACCGACGTCCTCAACGGCATCGCCGCGCTCGGCGACGACCAGTACCTGCTGACGGGCAAATTCTGGCCCACGACCTTCCGCGTCCGTCTCCCCCCACCCCGCTGATCCCCCGCCGCCACCCCGACGCCCGCGAGTCGGGGCGTACGCGAGCGCGAGTCGGGGCGTAGACGGGGGATCGAGTGGCTCGCGCGGCGGACGCGGTCGTGGCGGGTGTCCATGGGTCAGAATGGGGGCGTGACCCGTTCCGAGTCGCCCGAGTCCGGCCGTGGTCCGCGCGCCCGACGTCGCTGGATCACGACCGCGGTCGAGCTCCCGGGCATCACGCCGCCGCCGACGCTGCCCCTGGACGCCGAGGATCCCGCACGCTACGAGCCGCGCCGCCGCTACCCCTGGCACGACGACCCCGACTACGACCCGGCGGCCCACCGTCGGGGCCCGCAGCCCTCGACCCAGCCGTCGACCTGGACGCCGCCGGGATCCTCCGCACCGTCGTCCGCGGGCACGGACCGGCCCGTCCCCTCGACGCATCCGGACCGTCCCGGACCGTCGATGCGCCCGGGACGTGCCGAACCGACCGCGGCACAGAGCGTCCCGTGGACCGCGGCAGGCCCCCCGCCGGTGGCCGAGCCCCCGACCGAGACTCGAACCGGGCCGGCGACCGGGCCCCGATCGTCGCCCCGCATGCCCCGCAAGCTCACCGTCACCCGGGTGGCGGTGCTGCGTAGCCGCGAGCTGACCGGCCGCGGGATCGACGCGTTCCGCCGGGCCGCCACCGCCGACGGCGCTGACCGTTCCGGGCTCACGGCCCTGACCTACGCCACGATGACGACCTACGCCGTGGACGCCGCCGTCGCCGTGGCGCTGGCGAACACGCTGTTCTTCGCGGCCGCCACCGCCGAGTCGAAGGCGAACGTTGCGCTCTACCTGGCGATCACCGTGGCGCCGTTCGCCGTGGTGGCGCCAGTGATCGGTCCGCTGCTCGACCGGCTGCAGCGCGGCCGCCGTGCCGCGCTCGCCGTCTCCTTCGGTGGACGCGCCGTGCTCGCGGTCGTGATGGCGCTGAACTACGACACCTGGCTGCTCTACCCGGCCGCGCTCGGCGTCCTCGTGCTGAGCAAATCGTTCATGGTGCTCAAGGCGGCCGTCACCCCGCGGGTGCTGCCGCCGACGATCACGCTGGTCACCACGAACTCGCGCCTGACGACGTTCGGGATGGTGGCCGGCGGGGTGTTCGGCGGGATCGCGGCGGGGTTGGCGGCACTGTGGGGGTCGCCCGGGGCGCTGTTCTTCACCGCCGCACTGGCGGTCGCGGGTGTCGCGCTCTGCCTGCGTATTCCGCGCTGGGTGGAGTCGACGGCCGGGGAGGTGCCGGCAGCGCTGCACAGCACCGGGCGTGGGCGGCGGCGGATGGGGCGGGGCGTGGTCGTCGCTCTGTGGGGCAACGCGGCCATCCGGGTGCTCACGGGGTTCCTCACGCTGTTCGTCGCCTTCGTGATCAAGAGCGAACCGGGCATGGTCGCGACGCGCCAGCTGCTGATGATCGGCGTCGTGGGTGCGGCGGCGGGGATCGGCTCGTTCGTCGGCAACGCCGCGGGCGCCCGGCAGCGTCTCGGCCGCACCGACGTCGTGGTGCTCGGCTGCATCGGGGCCGCGGTGGGCGTCACCGTGCTCGCGGCGGCGGTGCCGGGAATCGTGACGGCCGCCGCCGTCGGACTGGTCGGGGCCACGGCGAGTGCACTGGCGAAGGTCTCCCTCGACGCCGTCGTGCAGTACGACCTGCCCGAGGAGTCGCGGGCGTCGGCGTTCGGGCGATCGGAGACGGTGCTGCAGCTCGCGTGGGTGTTCGGCGGGGCGTTGGGGGTGCTGCTGCCGCACGACTCGTACCGGCTCGGGTTCACCGTCGTGGCGGTGGCCGTGGCGGTGGCGGGCACCCAGACCGCGCTGCTCAGCCGCGGCCGGAGCATCGTGCCGTTCCTGCGGGCGCGCTCGTGACCAGGCCCCTCGCGCTGCTCGCCGTCACACTGGTCCTGGTGGGGTGCGGCGGCACGCGGCCCGGGGTCACGTTCGCCGCGGGTGGAGCGAGTGCCGTCGCCCAGCCCGCGCAGTTCTGCGTCGACAACGACCTGAACCGCTGCACCGGCTACCCCGACGCGCCCGTCGCACTGCCGGTCCCGCCCGGCACTCCGGTCCAGATCACGGTGCCGCCGGAGGTGGCGGACACGCCGTGGCAGGTCGTGTTCTCCTACCGCGACCCGAACGGGACGGCGGTCGACGAGCGCAGTGCCGTGTTCCCGCCCCGGCAGCGCAGCCTCTACATGCTGGAGCTGCCCGATCCGGCCGACCGGCTCCTGCAGGTGCAGGTGCAGCAGTACGGGCCGCCCCCGCAGACGGATCCGGCGACCGGCGAGGTGCAGTTCCCCACCGGCGCGAGCTGGGTGCTGACGGTCAGCACCTGACCGAGGGCCGCCGCATCGGGACGCCGCCGCCGCGGCATCATCCGTCGAGGTCGCGGGCCACGGCGCGGACGACCTCCGCGGCGAGCTTGGCCGAGCGCCGCTCGGGGTAGCGGCCGCGGCGCAGGTCGGGCTGCACCTTCGTCTCCAGCAGCTGGATCATGTCCTCGATGAGGCTGTGCAGGTCCTCGGCCGGGCGCCTGGCTCCCTCCACGGCCGAGGGCGGGGTGTCCACCAGCTTCACCTGCAGCGCCTGCGGCCCGCGCCGGCCCTCGGCCATCCCGAACTCGACCCGCTGGCCGGGCTTGAGCGCCTCCACCCCGGACGGCAACGCGTTCTTCCGGACGTAGACGTCCTCGCCGTCGTCCTGAGCTAGGAATCCGAAGCCCTTCTCGGCGTCGTACCACTTGACCCTGCCGCTCGGCACCGTGCTCACCCGTTCTTCGTCGTCACTGCGTCGTCCGCGCCCTCGTCGGCCCGGACGACGAACGCGCGCCGAAGCCCAGGTCGCATGATCGGCCTGTGGGAACCGGGACGCGTACGGTTCATCCTAGTCCGGGGACGTGGCCATGTGGAGCTGTTGCCTGGAGGATGCCGCCATTGTCGACCGCGTCCCGGCACGAACGCGCGCTGCTCCTGGCCGCCCGCCCCGCCCTCGCCGCGCTGCTGATCGGCGGCCGCCTCGCCGTCCCCGTCCGACGGGTGCCGGGGCTGGGCTGGGTGAGCGCGGACCCGGCCGTTGCGCGGGCCGTGCTCGACGATCACCGGCACGTGACGTTGCTCGGCGAGGGCGGCGTCGGGTACCTGTGGGCGCAGGTGCTGGGCGACTGGGTACTCGACCTGTTCGACGGCGCCGGCCACCACGACCTGCGCACCCGCGCCCGGGACCTGTTCACCGAGCGCACGGCGGCGGTCCGCGTCGAGGGGGCGTGGGGCGGGCGGCTGGCGGCGGCGCGGGAGGTGCTCGACGCCGGAGGTGAGCTGGACGTCGCCGATCTCGCCCGGGTGCTCGTCGGTGCTGATGGGTCGCTGCTCGGGCTGCCGATCACCACCGATTCCGCCGCCCGCGACCTGTTCGCCCGCCCGCGACCTGTTCGCCACCGGTGAGCGGCTGGCGGCCACCGCTCTGGGCAGCGCGGCCGACACCACCCTCGCCCCGGCGACCGTCGAGGAGGCCAGGTCCGTGGTGGCCGAGCTGACCGCGGCGTCCCGACGGCGTGGCGGACGGCCGGGGAGGAGACGCTGCTCGGGCGCTGCCGACGTCTCGGCCTGGGCCTGCGGGAGACGACGGGCCCGGCGGCGCTGCTGATGGTGGCCGGGACCGGGACCGCGGCGTCGGCGATGGCGCGGACGGTGGCGCTGCTGCACGACACCGGCGAGCAGCATCGGCTGCTCGGCGATCCGGCGCGCCACCCTGCGCGCCGGCGATCCGATCCTGCTCCTGACCTGGACCGCGAACACCGCCCCCGGCGGCTTCGACCGCGACCGTCCTTACCTGCCGGAGAACCGGCAGCTCTGGTTCGGCGCGGGCCGGCACCTGTGCCTGGGCGCGGAGCTGGCCCGCGCGGAGCTGGGGGCGTTCCTGGCGACGCTGACGGCGTCCCGGCGGCCCTGGCCCATCACGCACCGCCGGGCGAAGCGCCGCACCCTGATCCCGACCTACGCGTCGTTGCGGGTTTCCCTGGTTGCAGCCACGGGGGTGGGCCGCAGGCGAGCGCGCCCGGCGAGCGATCAGGCCGTGACGGGGGCCGGTGCCAGGCTCAGCAGGTCGACGCTCTTCGCCCGCATCTCGACCTTGCGGACCTTGCCCGTCACCGTCATCGGGAACTCGCCGACCACCAGCACGTAGCGCGGGATCTTGTAGTGCGTGAGCTTGCCGGTGGCGAACTCGCGCACGGCCTGCGCCGTCAGCTCGGGGGCGCCGTCGCGCAGCATCACCCACGCGCACAGCTCCTCCCCGTACTTCGCGTCGGGCACGCCGATGACCTGGGCGTCGACGATGTCGGGGTGGGTGTGGAGGAACTCCTCGATCTCCCGCGGATAGACGTTCTCACCACCGCGGATGACCATGTCCTTGATCCGGCCGGTGATGTTGAGGTAGCCGTCGGCGTCCATGATCCCGACGTCGCCGGTGTGCATCCAGCGCGCCCGGTCGATCACCTGCGCGGTCTTCTCCGGCTCCTCCCAGTAGCCGAGCATCACCGAGTAGCCGCGGGTGCAGAGCTCGCCGGGTTCGCCGCGGGGCAGCGTCAGGCCCGTCTCGGGGTCGACGACCTTGACCTCCAGGTGCGGGTGCACCCGCCCGACGGTCGAGACGCGAAGCTCCAGCGAGTCGTCGGCGCGGGTCTGCGTGGAGACCGGGGACGTCTCGGTCATGCCGTAGCAGATCGTCACCTCGTCCATGCCCATCCGGTCGACGACCTGCTTCATCACGTCGACCGGGCACGGCGAACCCGCCATGATCCCGGTGCGCAGCGACGACAGGTCGTGGCCGGCGAAATCGGGCGAGTTGAGCTCGGCGATGAACATCGTCGGCACCCCGTAGAGCGACGTGCAGCGCTCGGCGGCCACGGCCGCGAGGGTGGCGGAGGGGTCGAAACCGGGGGCGGGGATCACCATCGTCGCCCCGTGCGAGGTGCACGCGAGATTGCCCATGACCATTCCGAAGCAGTGGTAGAACGGCACCGGGATGCAGACGCGGTCGGCCGCGGTGTACCCACAGATCCGGCCGACGAGGTAGCCGTTGTTGAGGATGTTGTGGTGCGACAACGTGGCGCCCTTGGGGAAGCCGGTCGTCCCCGACGTGTACTGGATGTTGATCGGGTCGTCCGGGCTCAGCTCGCCCTGCCGGCGCGCCAGCTCATCCAGGTGGCCGGCGCGGCCCTCGGTGACCAGGGAATCCCAGTCGGGGGTGCCGATGAGCACGACCTGCCGCAGGTCGGGGCAGTTCGGGCGGACCTGCGTGATCATTCCTGCGTAGTCCGAGGTCTTGAACGACGTGGCCGCCACCAGCACCGAGATCCCGGCCTGCCGGAGCACGAACTCCACCTCGTGGGTGCGGTAGGCGGGGTTGATCGTCACCAGCACCACGCCGATCTTCGCTGTGGCGTACTGCGTCAGTGTCCACTCGGCGACGTTCGGCGACCAGATCCCGACCCGGTCGCCCTTCTGCAGCCCGGCCGCGAGCAGGCCGAGAGCGACGGTGTCGACATCGGTGCGCAGCTGGGCCCAGGTCCAGCGGCGGCCCGTCTGCACCTCTACCAGCGCCTCCCCGTCGGGGTGGGCGGCAACGGTGCGGTCGAGGTCGTCGCCGATCGTGTCGCCGAGCAACGGCACGTCCGACGTACCGGAGGCGTAGGAAGGGACAGCGGGGGCAATTCCGGACACGGCGGGACCTCTCGTCAATCGGCTGTGCTGCGGCCCACATCCTCCGTCCGACGGCAGGGTTCCCGCCACCTCCGAACGGAGAGCCCGCACCATCCGCGGAACGCGGTGGCAGCCGTCGATACGCTGGCCCGATGCACGATCCCCGGGTCCTGCTCGATCCCACCACCGACGCCGTGCGCAGGCTCGCCCGCCGGGGCTTCGCCCTGAACACGACCTCGCTCGAAAAGCTGCTGACGGGCCGCAACGCCGCGATCGGACGTGCCGACGCGGCCCGTGCGGAGTCCAAGCGGCTGGCCACGTCGGTGAAGGGCGCCACATCGGAGGACCGGCCGGCGCTGGTGGAGCGGGCCCGGGGCCTCAAGGGCGTCGTCGCGGCCGCCGAGCAGGAGCACCACGAGCTCGACGCCCAGCTCCAGGACCTGCTGCTCGGCATTCCCAACCTGCCCAGCGACGACCTGCCCGACGGCACCTCCGAGGACGATGCCGAGCTGGTCCGGGAGTGGGGTGAGCCGCAGCGGATCGAGGGGGCGCTCGACCACGTCGACCTCGGAGAGGGGCTCGACATCCTCGATCTGGCCCGCGCCACGAAGCTCTCGGGCCCACGGTTCGCGGTGCTGCGGGGGCGCGGCGCGAAGCTGCAGCGGGCGTTGGCTCACTACTTCCTCGATGTCGCCGAGCAGCACGGCTACACCGAGTTCTCGGTGCCGTCCTTGGTCAACCGGGCGACGATGACGGGCACCGGCCAACTGCCGAAGTTCGAGCACGACCTGTTCAGGACGGGCGTCGACGAGCGGGAGCTGTTCCTCATCCCCACCGCCGAGGTGCCGCTGACGAACCTGCACGCCCACGAGACCCTTGCCCTGGAGGACCTCCCGCTGGCCTACACCGCCCACACGCCGTGCTTCCGATCGGAGGCGGGCTCCTACGGCCGCGACACCCGCGGGCTGGTGCGCCAGCACGAGTTCTCCAAGGTCGAGCTGGTGAGGTTCGTCGACCCGGCCCGCTCGCGCGAGGAGCTGGAGCTGCTGCTCGGGCACGCCGAGGCGGTGCTGCAGGGCCTGGGGCTCGCCTACCGGGTGGTGAAGCTGGCGGCCGGGGACATCGGGTTCTCCGCGGAATTCACCTACGACATCGAGGTGTGGCTGCCGGGGCAGCAGAAGTTCCGGGAGATCGCCTCGGCATCGGACTTCGGGACGTTCCAGGCCCGTCGGGCCGGCATCCGCACGAAGGCCAAGGACGGGCGGCGCGGGTTCGCCGGCACGCTCAACAGCTCGGGCCTGCCCGTCGGCCGCACGCTGGTGGCGGTGCTGGAGCAGGGCCAGCAGCCCGACGGCACCGTCACCCTCCCGTCGGCCCTGGTCCCCTACACGGGCTTTGCGCGCCTTCATCGCCCGTAAGGGTCAGGACTCCCAGCGGCAGGTCGGCGACGCGGTGCAGCTCCGCATCGGCGCCGGTGACGCCCGACCACAGGGGCCGGACGTCGGCTCGGTGGGTGACAGCGGCGATGTCGGACCGGCGCGGTGGGGCGCCCTCGGAGAACGGCAGGACCAGCGACGCGGCGGCGGAGCGCATGGCATCGAGCGCGGCGAAGGTGCCGGTGCAGATCCGCTCGACGCGGTCGACGACGGTACGGACGGGCCCGGTCACTCCCCGCTCTCGAACAGCAGCGTCAGCTGCAGCGCCAGCTGCAGCGCGCTCGCCCGAGCCAGCGCGACGTAGACGTGCGCCACCGCGGCGGCGCGGGCCCGCGGCCCGTCCGCGACGGTCACGGCGGCCAGGATCTCGCGGTGCGTGCCCAGCACCTCCGCGCGCGGCGGGGGCGCTGGAAGCGAGCCACAGCAGGGGCCCGACCTCGGCCTGCATCGCGATGACGGCTCGGGTCAACCGGGCCGACTTGGCGGCGGCGGCCAGCTCGACGTGGAAGCGGGACTCGGCTCGGCGGCGGGCATCGGCGTCGCCGGCGCGTTCCAGCTCGGAGACGCCGTCGGCGATCAGCGCGAGATCGGACGCCCCGGCGCGGTCGGCCGCGAGCAGCGCGTACGTGCCGCTGAGCGCGACGTAGTGGTCAGCAAGATCCCGCAGCTCCGACCGGCTTACCGCGCGCAACCGCTCGTGCCGGACGCGCGCCGCGCCTCCGGGCACATCACGGACGAAGCTGCCGCCGTGGCGTCCCCGGCGGGTGACGAGGAGGCCGTCGGCGCGCAGGGCGGTGAGGGCCTCGCGGACGGTGACGGGCGAGACGCCGAAGGTCTCGGCCAGGTCGCTCTCGCTCGGCAGCTGCTCCCCCTCGACGAGCAGGCCCAGCCGATGCCGTCCGACAGCCGGCGCATCACGGCGTCGGCTCGCTTGCCGACCTCCAGCGGCGCATAGACCGCGGCGCGGCCACCCGCCGTCGCAGCGCGCACGTCACGACCGTCGTCGCCGGGGTGGCGCAGGACGACGAGATCGTCCGCACCGAGATCTTCGGCCCGGTGATCACGGTGCAGTCCTTCGCCGACGAGGCCGAGGCGATCGCGCTGGCCAACGACACCGACTACGGCCTGGCCTCCAGCGTCTGGACCAACGACCACTCCCGCGCGATCCGCATGTCACGCGCCCTGGACCTCGGCTGCGTCTGGGTCAACTGCCACATCCCGCTCGTGGCCGAGATGCCGCACGGCGGGTTCAAGGAGTCCGGTTACGGCAAGGACCTCTCGGGCTACTCACTGGAGGACTACACGCGCGTCAAGCACGTGATGAGCAAGTTCGATGCCTGAGGTCGGCCCCCGCTCCGCAGCGCTGGGAGTGCGCCGGCGGGCCGCCGTCGCCGGCGGGGTGGCGAGCAGGCTGCCGGCCTACGCCGCTCGCGGCGGCGACGGCCTGCTCGTGGACGTCGACGGGCGCGAGTGGGTGGACCTCGGTTCGGGCATCGCGGTGACGGGTGTCGGCAACCCGGCCCCGGCCGTGGCCGACGCGGTGGCCGCGCTGTTCACCCACACCTGCTTCATGATCACGCCGTCCGAGAGCTACGTGGCCGTCTGCGAGGAGCTCAACGCGCTCACGCCCGGTGCCCACGAGAAGCGCTCGGCGCTGTTCGGCTCCGGCAGCAAAGCCACTTTCATGCCAGGAAATGGCGGCAAAGTGGCTTTGCTGCAAACTCGTCCGGGCGGCGGCGGGCCGGTATCAGCGGCCGATCAGCTGCGGGCGGCGTGGATGCCCACCTCGGTGGCCTTGACGACGAACCACAGGTCCGCCCCGGGCTCGACGGCCAGGTCGGCCACCGCGGCGAGGGTGATGTCGGCGGCCAGGCCGTCCACCCAGGGGGGTCCGTCCGGTCGGGCCCCGGCCCGCAGGCGCACGACGTCGCCGCGCGGTTCGATCCCGGTCAGCCGGACCGGCAGCACATTACGGGGGCTGCCGTGCGGCTCCTGCGCGTAGACGGCAACGGCCGACGGCGGGAACACCGCGACGCCGTCCTCGCCCTCGTCGACTCCGTCGGCGCGGCCGGCGACGACGATCCCGTCCGCGGCGCGGACGCCGTCGGGGCACGCGACGCCGGGTACCAGGTTCAGCCCGGCGATCCGCGCCGTGAACGAGCTGCGGGGCCGGGCCAGCACCTCGCGGGTGGGGCCGCGTTCGACGACCCGGCCCTCGGTGAGCACGACGACGCGGTCGGCGAGCACGAGCGCGTCGAGGGCGTCGTGGGTGACGAGCAGGGCGGTCTGTTCGGCGTCCCTGGTGATCCGACGCAGCAGCGACCGCATCGCCGGGGTGGCGTCGACGTCGAGCGCGGCGAGCGGCTCATCGAGCAGCAGCAGGCCCGGCTCGGGGGCGAGCGCACGGGCCAGCGCCACCCGCTGCTGCTGCCCGCCCGACATCTGTGCGGGCCGCCGGTCGGCCAGCTCCGCCACGTCGACGGCGGCGAGCAGCTCCCGGGCCCGCCGCTGCGCCGCCTGGCGCGGCACCCCGAGCGCACGGGGCCCGAACGCCACGTTGCCCACGGCGGTGAGGTGCGGGAACAGCAGCGCCTGCTGCGCGAGCAGGCCGACGCCGCGCCGGTGCGGCGGGGTGTGCACTCCATCGCCGGTGACGAGCCGGTCTCCGATCCGGACGTACCCGTCGTCGGGTCGCAGCAGCCCCGACAGCACGCCGAGCAGCGTGGACTTGCCGGACCCGTTGGGTCCCAGGACCGCCAGCACCTCGCCGGGTGCGGCGGTGAGCTCGACGTCGAGCACGAACTCGCTGCGCCGGACGACGACGTGGGCGTCCAGGCCGCCGCTCACCGACCCTCCACCGTCCGCGGCCGGGCGATCGCGATCACCAGCACGGCCACCACGACGAGCAGGATCGACAGTGCCACGGCCGCGTCGACGTCGTTCTCGCGCTCCAGGTACACCAGCAGCGGCAACGTCCGGGTGGTGCCCTGCAGGCTGCCGGCGAACGCGATCGTGGCGCCGAACTCGCCCATGCACCGGGCGAACGCGAGTACCGCACCCGAGAGCAGGCCCGGCAGGATCAGTGGCACCGTGACGCGCCGGAAGGTCAACGCCGGCGACGCCCCGAGCGTGGCCGCGACGGCCTCGTAGCGCTCCCCCGCCGTCCGCAGCGCGCCTTCCAGGCTGACGACGAGGAACGGCAGCGCCACGAACGTCTGCGCGAGCACCACCGCCGCGGTGGTGAACGGGATGGTGATGCCGAACCAGAGGTCGAGCCCGCGCCCGAGCAGGCCGGTGCGGCCGAGCAGGAACAGCAGCGCGAGCCCACCCACCACCGGCGGGAGCACCAGTGGCAGCAGCACCACCGAGCGGAGCAGCGGCAGCCCGCGCAGCCGGCCCCGGGCCAGCACGACGGCCAACGGCCCGCCGAACACGACACACAGCACCGTCGAGACGCCGGCGGTGGTCAACGAGAGCCGCAGGGCGTCGAGCGCCGACCCGCTGAACAGCAGCGACGGCACTCGCGGCCAGTCCGCGCGCAACGCCAACCCGAGCACGGGCAGCGAGATGAGGGCGAACGCGAACGCGGCGGGCACCCACAGCAGGCGCGGCAGCCCGATCCCGGGGCGTCGGCGGTCGACCCTCCCCGTGATCAGGGGGAGCCGAATCCGGCCGCCGTCAACGCCTTCTGCCCGGTCTCGCCCGTGACGAGGTCCTGGAACTTCCCGGCGAGCTCGGCCTGCGCCGCCGCCTTCGTCACGGCGATCGGGTAGTTCGTGGTGGCCTGCGACGCCTCCGGGAACGCGACCCCCTGTACACCGGTGCCGGCCGCGAGCACGTCGGTGACGTAGACGAGGCCCGCGTCGGCATCGCCGGAGGTGACCTTGGCCAGGGTCGACTTGACATCGGCTTCCTGGCTGACCGGCTTGAGTGTCACGCCGGTGGCCTTCTCGATCTTCTGCTCCGCCGCGCCGCACGGCACCTGCGGGGCGCAGACGACGACCTTGAGGTCGGGCTCGGCGAGATCCGCGAACGCGGCGACGCCCTTCGGGTTTCCCGGCACCGTCGCGATCTGCAGGACGTTCTTGGCGAACACCTCCGGCGCCGCGCCGGTGCGGCCGGCGTCGGTGACGGTCTTCATCGTGGCGTCGCTGGCTGCGGCGAAGACGTCGGCGGGCGCGCCCTGGACGATCTGCTGGGCCAGGTCCGACGAACCGGCGAAGTTGAACTTCACTGTCACGCCGGGGTTGTCGGTCTCGAACTGCTTCCCCAAGCCGGTGAACGTCTTGTTCAGCGAGGCCGCCGCGAACACGGTCAGCTCGCGCGCCTGCGGAGCAGCCGAGGCCGCGGACGAGGGGGCGGCGGCGGTGCTGCCGCGACCGCCGCAGCCGGCCAGCACGAGCGTCAGGCCGACGGCGCCGACAGCGCACATACGGATCCTCACGAGGTCCCTCCAGGGGTCTCCACGACGACGTTCGTCGACTTGATCACGGCGACGGCCAGCACGCCCGGCTCCAGCCCCAGCTCACGAGCGGCCTCGCTCGACATCAACGACACCACCCGGTGCGGCCCGCACTGGATCTCCACCTGCGCCATCACGGTGTCGGCGATGACGGAGGTGACGATCCCGACCATGCGGTTGCGTGCGGAGCGCAGAACCCCCGACGGGTCGGGTGCGGTGTGGGCGTTGTCACGGGCAAACGCGGCGAGCGCGGCACCGTCGATGACCTTGCGGTTCGATGCGTCGGGGTGCACCGGGAGCGTCCCGGCGTCGACCCAGCGGCGCACGGTGTCGTCGCTGACGCCCAGCAGGCGCGCGGCGTCGGCGATCCTGAACTGCGGCACGTAGCCGATCATAGAGCCGCGGCTGCGAGTTCGACCAGGGGGCTTGAACGGCGCACGACGGGAATCCGTCAGCACGGCCCGGAGAACGCCCAGCTCGTGTGGTTTGCTGCGGGTCGTGGACTTCGAACCCAGCGCAGCGGCCGCCGACCACACCAAGCGCATGCGCGCGTTCCTCGACGAGAGGGTCCTACCGGCCGAGGCCGGCTACGAGGCCTTCCGCGCCGAGCGCCGCGGCACCCCCCAGGAGTGGGACCTGCCGCCCGTCGTCGAGGAGCTCAAGACCGAGGCCCGCGCGCGCGGGTTGTGGAACATGTTCCTGCCGTCCGTCTCGGGCCTGTCCAATCTGGAGTACGCCCCGGTCGCGGAGGTGTCGGGCTGGTCGCCGGTGATCGCGCCGGAGGCGATCAACTGCCAGGCCCCCGACACCGGCAACATGGAGACGCTGCACCTGTTCGCCACGCCCGAGCAGAAGGCCGAGTGGCTCGAGCCGCTGCTCGACGGGCGCATCCGCTCGGCGTTCGCGATGACCGAGCCCGACGTCGCCTCCTCCGACGCCACGAACGTTCAGACCACCATCCGCCGCTCGGGCCCCGGCAACGACGCCGAATACGTCGTGTCCGGCCGCAAGTGGTGGACCTCGGGCGCGGCCGACAGCCGGTGCGCGGTGTTCATCGTCATGGGCAAGACCGACCTCGACGCTCCCTCGCACCGGCAGCAGTCGATGGTCCTGGTACCCCGCGACGCGCCGGGGGTGGAGATCGTCCGGCATCTGCCGGTGTTCGGCTACCAGGACCAGCACGGCCACTCCGAGGTCGTGTTCCGCGACGTCCGGATCCCGGTCTCGAACCTGCTCGGCGAGGAGGGCGGTGGGTTCGCCATCGCCCAGGCCCGGCTCGGGCCGGGCCGCATCCACCACTGCATGCGCCTCATCGGGATGGCCGAACGGGCGATCGAGCTGATGGTGAAGCGCGCACAGTCCCGGGTGGCGTTCGGGCGCCCACTGGCCGATCAGGGCGTGGTGCGCGAGCAGATCGCGCTCTCTCGCATGGAGGTGGAGCAGGCGCGGCTGCTCGTGCTGAAGACGGCCTGGCTGATCGACCGGGCCGGCGCCAGGGGGGCCGCGTCCGAGATCGCCGCGATCAAGGTCATCTGCCCGCGGATCGCCTGCGAGGTCGTCGACCGCGCCATCCAGATCCACGGCGGCGGCGGCATGAGCGACGACTTCCCGCTCGCCTACTTCTACAGCTGGGCCCGCGCCCTGCGCCTGGCCGACGGCCCCGACGAGGTCCACATCCGCACCGTCGCCCGCCAGGAGCTGGGCCGTCACCGCTGACCCCGTCACACGGTGCCGCCAGGTGCAGCCGCCTCGTACTCACCTTCGGGGGAGCGGTCCCCGGGGGCAGATGCGGTCCGTGGCCAGCAGTCGATCCGTGGATGCGGAGGCCGGTGTATCCGCTGGTCCGGGGCCGGTTGGAGATCGCGTTCGGCGGCTACGCTCGGAACGTGACGGCATCCGAGCTCGGCCTCCCCGCAGTGCGGCAGGCCACTGTCCGAGACCCGGCCCGCCCCGCGGACCCACGCCTCGTGGACACCTTCGGGCGGGTCGCCACCGATCTCCGGATCTCACTGACCGACCGCTGCAACCTGCGCTGCTCCTACTGCATGCCCGCCGAGGGCCTCGACTGGATGCCCCGCGACGAGCAGCTCACCGACGACGAACTGCTGCGGCTGATCACCATCGCCGTCCGGGACCTGGGCGTCGAGGAGCTGCGGTTCACCGGCGGCGAGCCGTTGCTGCGACGCGGGCTGGAGGGCCTCGTGTCCGCCTCCGCGGCGCTGACCCCCCGTCCGGACATCTCGCTGACCACCAACGGCATCGGCCTCGCCAGGCGCGCCGAGTCGCTCGCCGCGGCCGGGGTGAACCGGCTCAATGTCTCCATGGACACGCTGCGCCCGGACCGTTTCGCCACCATCACCCGCCGGGACCGCCTTTCTGATGTCCTCGACGGCCTCGCCGTCGCCCGGGCCGCCGGACTCGGCCCGATCAAGATCAACACAGTGCTGCTGCGCGGCATGAACGACGACGAGGCGGTGCCGCTGCTGCGGTTCGCCGTCGAGCACGACTACGAGCTGCGCTTCATCGAGCAGATGCCACTCGACGCCCAGCACGGCTGGCGACGGACCGAGATGATCACCGGCGGCGAGATCATGGAGTCGCTACGCACCGCGTTCACCCTCACGCCCGACCCCGCCGAGCGCGGCGGCGCACCAGCCGAGAAGTGGCTCGTCGACGGCGGCCCGGCCGTGGTCGGCGTCATCGCGTCGGTCACCCGGCCGTTCTGCGGTGCCTGCGACCGCACCCGACTCACCGCCGACGGCCAGATCCGCTCCTGCCTGTTCGCCCGGACCGAGACCGACCTGCGCGCGATGCTGCGCGGCGGCTGTACCGACGTCGAGATCGCCGACACCTGGCGCCACGCGATGTGGGGCAAGCTCGCGGGCCACGGCATCGACGACCCCGGATTCCTGCAGCCGGACCGGCCGATGAGCGCGATCGGGGGCTGAGGGGATGACCACCGTCGTCGTCGTCGTCCGGTACTTCGCCGCCGCCCGCGCGGCCGCGGCCGTCGAGGTCGAGAAGGTCCAGCTGCCGATCGGATCCACGGTCGACGCCCTGCTCGCCGCCGTCCGCGACCAGCACGGCCCCGACCTGGCCCGCGTGCTGGAGCGGTGCAGCTTCCTGCTCGACGAGGTCGCGGTCCGCGACCGGTCCGTGCCGCTCGGCGAGAACGCCACCCTCGACGTCCTGCCGCCCTTCGCCGGCGGCTGAACCGGGCCCGACACCCCCTCGCGCCCCTTGGATGCGAGCCAACGGCCCGCGGGCGGCAGGTCGGCGGACGTTCACGCGCGCCACACCGCTCACACCAGGCCGGCGGTCTCCCGATAGCCCGGCCAGGTACCGCCGGAAGTGGTCACCGAGTTGGCTGCGAGGACGCCGTGCACGACCGCCCGGGTGACGACGTCGGCCGCGGCGGAGTGCAGGGCCAGTAGCTCGGCCAGCTCCGGCACCGGGCGCGCGGTGGTGGAGAGCGCAAACACCGTGTCGCCGTCGAGCACCGTGTGCACCGGGGAGAGAGCCCGGGCGAGTCCGTCGTGGCCCATCGTGGCCAGCCGGGCGCAGCCGGCCTTGTCGAGTGTGATGTCGGTGGCGACGACAGCGAGAGTGGTGGCCGCGCCGAGGACCAGTGGTCCGGCCGCACCCGCGGCCCGAAGCGCCCCGGCGTCGACGGGGACGTCCGGGAACTCCCCCGGAAACCCGAGCCGCGCGCCGAGCAGGGTGCCCGTGGTGGGGTCGACGGCGGAGCCCGCCGCGTTGACCACCGCCAGCGCGGCGACGACGGCGCCGCTGCCCAGTACCGCACTGGCCGTCCCCACCCCGCCCTTGAGCCCGCCGACCACCGCGCCGGCTCCCGCCCCGACGACGCCCTGCTCCACCACACCGTCACTCGCGACGTCGTACGCGGCGGCGCCGGTGGCCGCATCGGGGCGAGCGGGGGAGCCGCGTCCGAGGTCGAACACGACCGCGGCGGGCACGATCGGCACCACCCCACCGGGCACCGCGAACCCGACGCCCGCCGCCTCCAGCCGCAGCATCACGCCGTGCGCGGCGGCCAGGCCGTACGCGCTACCACCGCTCAGGACGACGGCGTGGACGCGCTGGACGGTGTTGCGGGGGTCGAGCAGGTCGGTCTCGCGGGTGCCGGGCGCGGCGCCGCGGACGTCGACGCCTCCGACGGCGCCCCCGTCCGGGGCCAGCACGACGGTGGTGCCGCTGAGCCCGCCGGCAACAGCGGCGTGACCGACCCGCAGGCCGGCGACGTCGGTGAGGGCGTTGAACGGTCCGGCGCGCACGCCGGCCATCGTGTCCCATGCACCCCGGCCGGCCCCACCCAGCCCGCACCCCGGCCGGCCCCTTGCATGCCGTCTGGCCCGCCGCACCCCGCACGCCGTCTGGCCCTACGCGACCTGGGTGGCGTACACACCCTGTCGACGAGGTGTGTGGCGCCGAGGCGAGTGCGCCGCGATGGGCGGCGTCCGATTGCCGCCAGCGAGCTACCTGCGGATCTGCGACGGTGGCCGGCATGTTCACCCTCGACGAGCCCACCTTGCCGGTGCGGCACCCCCCTGCGCCAACCGCGACGCGGTCCACCGCCACCGGTCCCGGGTGAGCCGGTCAGGAGCGCAGGCGCCGCACCAGCAGGATGATCAGCACCAGGGCACCGATCCCGCTCAGCACCGGGGCGAGGCGCTTGAGCACCGGGGAGCCGGCGGTGTCGAGCAGGTCGATCGCGTCGATCTCGCTCTTCATCGGCGTGAACGGCGTGGCCGTCGACTTCGGGGCCGTCACGTCCGAGCTCGGGGGGATCGACGAGAGCACCGGTCCGGCGGCGGTGGCGGTGGCGGTGCCCTCGCCGTTCGAGGCGGCGTTGGTGCTGCCGGCCGGTGCCGCGGCGACGGGTGACACGGCCGGGGTGACCGCCGGGGCCGGGGCCTCCAGCTGCGGCGCCAGCTTTTCCGCCACGCACCCCGCGAACTGACCGATGATCTTGTCGGCGACGTCGGAGATCACGCCGCGGCCGAACTGGGCCGGCCGTCCGGTGATCTTCATGTCGGTGACCATGGTGACCGACGTCTTGTCCGGCCCGTCCGCGATCATCGTCCCGGTGACGGTGGCCTCGGCGGTGCCGTTGCCGCGGGAGTCGCGGCCGCTCGCGTCGATGACGACGCGGTGGTTGACGTCGTCGCGCTCCTTGTAGGTGCCCTTGCCCTTGTAGGTCAGCGAGATCGGGCCGAGTTTGACCTTGACCGTGCCGACGAAGGAGTCGCCCTCGTACTCGGTGAGGGTGGCGCCCGGGAAGCAGGGGGCGATGGTCTGCGGGGTGTTCAGCGCCTCCCAGGCCTTCTCGATCGGCGCCGCGATGGTGAACGTGTTCTCCAACTGCATGGGGTCTCCTCGAAGCAGAAATGCAGACGCCCGCTCCGGTCGAGCCGGAGCGGGCGTCCGCATCGGATGAGAAAGAGCGTCAGCTCGCAGCGGCAAGGACCGCGCGACCGGTGAGCACCTTGGCCAGATGCTCACGGTAGTCGGCTGCGGCGTCGGCGTCACTCGGTGCCGCTGTGCCCTCGGTCGCGTGTTCGGCCGCGGCACGGATGGCGTCCGCGGTGGCCGGCTGCCCGACGAGCGCCTGCTCCACGCCGGTGGCGCGGATCGGCGTCGTGCCCATGTTCGTCAGACCGACCCGGGCCCGGGCGATGGTGCCGCCCTCGACCTTGATCGCCGCCGCGACCGCGCACATCGACCAGGCCTGCGCCGTGCGGTTGAACTTCTCGTAGTGGCTCCCCCACCGCGTGTAGCGCGGGAACCGGATCTCGGTGAGGATCTCGCCCTCGCCGAGCGCGGTGGTGAAGTAGTCGACGAAGAACTCCGCCGCCGACACGGTGCGGGGGCCCGAAGCGCCCGCGATCACCATCTCGGCCTCCAGCGCCAGCGCGACGGCGCCGAGGTCGCCCGCGGGGTCGGCGTGGGCGAGCGAGCCGCCCAGCGTGCCGCGGTGGCGCACCTGGTTGTCGGCGACGGTTGCGGTGGCTTGTCCCAACAACGCGACGTGCGAGGTGACCAGGTCGTCCCGGATGATGTCGTGGTAGACCGTCATCGCGCCGATGGCGATCCGGTCGCCGTCCTCGCGGATGCCCCGCAGCTCCGGGATCCCGCCGAGGTCGATCAGCACCGACGGCGCCGCGAGGCGCAGCCGCAGCACCGGGATCAGGCTCTGGCCGCCGCCGAGGATCTTGGCGTCCTCGCCGCCCTGCACCAGTGCCGTGACGGCGTCGGCGATCGACGTCGGCTTGAGGTAGTCGAACTTAGACGGGATCAATTGACCTCCTCCTGCTGCGGGTGGTTCGGGTCGATCGAGCCGAGACCGGCGCCCGGGCTGTGGGTGGCGATCGGCGTCTCCTGCGTGGTGTTGCCCCGGCCGGCCTGGATGGCCCGCCACACGCGCTGCGGGGTGCACGGCATCTCGACGTTGGTCACGCCGAGGTGGCGCAGAGCGTCGATCACGCCGTTGACGATGGCCGGCGTGGAGGCGATGGTGCCCGCCTCGCCGACGCCCTTGACGCCCAGCGGGTTCGACGTCGCCGGGGTCGAGACCGTCGCCGTGTCGAAGTTCGGCAGGTCGGCCGCGGAGGGCAGGGTGTAGTCGACGAGCGTGCCGTTGACCAGCGTGCCCTGCTCGTCGTAGTTGGCCTCCTCGAACAGGGCCTGCGCGATGCCCTGGGCGAGGCCGCCGTGTACCTGGCCCTCGACGATCAACGGGTTGACGACGGTGCCGATGTCATCGACGCAGACATAGCGGCGCAGGTTCACGCGGCCGGTCTCGGTGTCGACCTCCATCGCGCACAGGTGGGTGCCGTGCGGGTAGGAGAAGTTCTCCGGGTCGAACACCGCGTCCGAGTCCAGGCTGGGCTCCATGTCCTCGGGGTAGTCGTGCGCCAGGAACGCGGCGAACGCCAGTTCCTGGATCGCCTTGCCCTTGTCGGTGCCGCGGACGGTGAACTGCCCGCCCGAGAACTCGATGTCGTCCTCCGAGGCCTCCAGCAGGTGCGCCGCGAGCTTCTTGGCCTTGGCGATGACCTTCTCCGCGGCCTTGACGATCGCGACGCCGCCGACGACCAGCGAGCGCGAGCCGTAGGTGTCGAGGCCCTTGGGTGAGATCTGCGTGTCGCCGTGCAGGACCTCGACGTCCTCGAACGGCACACCCAGCTGGTCGGCGACGATCTGGCTGAAGGCCGTCTCGTGGCCCTGGCCGTGTGCCGACACGCCCGTGATGACCTCGACCTTGCCGGTGGCCAGCATCCGGATGCTGGCGGCCTCCCAGCCGCCGGCGCCGTAGGCGAGCGAGCCCAGCACGCGCGAAGGTGCGAGGCCGCACATCTCGGTGAACGTCGAGATGCCGATGCCGAGCTGGACCGGGTCACCGGAGCGGCGACGCTCCTGCTGCTCACGGCGCAGGCCGGCGTAGTCGAACGTCTCCATGGCCTGCTCGGTGGCCTGCTCGTAGTTCCCGGTGTCGTAGGTCAGCCCCGCGACGGTGGTGAACGGGAACTCCTCGTGGGTGATCCAGTTCTGCTGGCGCAGGTCCATCGGGTCGCGGCCGAGCTCCACGGCCAGCTCGTCCATGATCCGCTCGACGGCGAACGTGGCCTCCGGCCGCCCGGCGCCTCGGTAGGCGTCGGTCAGCGTTTTCGTGGTGAAGACGTTGGTGCAGGTGAACTTGTACGCCGGGAACTTGTAGATCGCGTTGAACATGAACGCGCCCAGGATCGGCACGCCCGGGCCGACGAGCCCGAGGTAGGCACCCATGTCGGCCAGCAGGTGGACGTCCAGGCCGGTGACCGTGCCGTCGCGCTTGGCAGTGATCGTGATGTCCTGGATCTGGTCGCGGCCGTGGTGCGCGGCGAGCAGGGACTCCGAACGGGTCTCGGTCCACTTGACCGCCTTGCCCAACTTCTGGGCCAGCACGATCGTCAGCATCTCCTCGGGCACGACGCCGATCTTGCCGCCGAACCCGCCGCCCACGTCGGGGGCGATGACGCGGATCTTGCTCTCCGGCACGCCGAGCGTCACGGTGGTCATCGTGCGCAGGATGTGCGGCACCTGCGTGGAGGACCACAGCGTGAGCTGCTCGCCCGAGGGGTCGCAGACCACCGAGCGGGGCTCCATGAACGCCGGGATCAAGCGCTGCTGGATGAAGCGGCGCTTGAGCACGATCGAGTCGGGGTCGGCCTCCGCCGCCTCGATGGCCGTGTCGACGCTGCCCCCGGTGCCGGCGGCGCCGGCGTCGAAGACCCAGGTAGCGCTCTCGTTGGTGCCGAGCTCCGGGTGCACGAGGGTGGCGCCCGGGGCGATGGCGGCCTCCATATCGAGGACCGGCTCGAGCGGCTCGTAGTCGATCTCGACGAGGTCGGCGGCGTCGCGGGCCTCGGCGGCCGAGCGGGCGAGCACGACGGCCACGCCCTCCCCCGCGAAGTGCACGGTGGTGGCCGCGAGCAGCGGACGCTGCGGAGCCTTCTGGTCGGGCGTGATGGGCCACGCGCACGGCAGGCCGACGGCTTCGACGCCCAGGTCGGCGGCGGTGTACACGCCGATGACACCGGGGGACTTCTCGGCCTCGGCCTTGTCGACCCCGGTGATCGTGGCGTGCGCCAGCGGCGAACGGACGACGTACATGTGGAGGGTGCCGTGCGGAGTGATCGAGTCGGTGTACCTGGTCCGGCCGGTGATGAGGCGCGCGTCCTCCTTGCGGGTACGCGCCTTGCCGATCTCGAGAGCGGCGGTGGGTTCGGCGGTCGTGGTCATCTCGTGCCTCCTCCGGCGACACCGGCCGCGGCCGGGGTCTCGGCGTGTGCGCCGGGCTTCATCTTCTGGGCAGCGCCCTGCACGGCGCGGACGATGTTCTGGTAGCCGGTGCACCGGCAGAGGTTGCCCTCGATGCCCTCGCGCACCTCGTGCTCGTCCGGGTCGGGGTTGTCCCCGAGCAGGTCGATGGACTGCATGATCATTCCGGGCGTGCAGTAGCCGCACTGGAGGGCGTGGAACTCGTTGAACGCCTCCTGTACGGGGTGCAGCTTGCCGTCGCGGGCGATGCCCTCGATCGTGGTGACCTCGGCACCGTCGGCCTGCACGGCGAGGACGGAACACGACTTCACGCTCTGCCCGTCGAGGTGCACGGTGCATGTGCCGCAGTTGCTGGTGTCGCAGCCCACGAGGGTGCCGGTCTTGCCCAGCTGTTCGCGCAGGTAGTGGACCAACAATGTGCGGGGCTCGACGTCGTCGGCGTAGTTCACGCCGTCGACGGTGACCCGGACCTGTGCCATACGAATCTTCTTCCTGGAGGGCGACGTCGGTGTCTGGTTGCGCGGGTGTCAGGGTGCGCGGGTGTCAGGGTGCGCAAGGGGTGCCCGGCGCGGGACACGGCGCTCCGGAGCCGCTCACGCCGTTGTGGCGGCCGACACATTTGACCGCTGATCATCGGTGGCCGCAAGGCCGCCGATTTTGAGCTGAGACTCCGGGTGGGAGTCGACAGGAGAGCGGCTCACCGTCAGCTCACAGTCGAACCCGCGAAAGCGGATGATCGACATCACCCGTACCGCACCAGCGGTGATCCGACGGAGTGCCAATCACTCGTTCGGACTAGCCCTGAGGGACGGTTGTCCCACCCGTCCGGGCCCACCCGCCGGCCGGCCTACACCAGTCACGGTCGGTCGGAGTGGTGCGATGGTGCGCCCCACCGCCGCACCCCACCACAACCCCGTCCCGTAGGCCAGGTCGTCGAGCCGGTGCGCGAGTACGTGAGCCGGCAGCCCGGAACGGACCCTCGGGTCGCGGTCACGATGGCGCCACCAGTCGACGACGCCCTCGGCCAGCCCGACCACGGCGACCGTTCGACGGGCCCGGCGTGACACCACGCAGGCCACCGCGGCCAGCGGCCAGTAGTGCCGCGTCACGGCGTCGGCGGTCTGGGCGACGGCGCCGATCATCCCGAGTCCGATCAGCCGGGCCGCCGTGGCGCGCGGGCGTCGGACACGGGGGAGTCTGTGGGCCAGACGCTCGGCCGCCACCGCACTCACCGCGACCGCCGCGAGGGGCCGCCCGAGCAGGACCAGTACACCCACCGCAGCCGACCACGGGCTCAGCACCATCGGCGGTACCGACCCCGGATGGCGCAACGCGAGAGGCGCCGCGCCGGTGCCGTAGAAGACCTTGCGGGTCCACCACTGCGCCCCGCCCGTGCGGTGGTCGTGCGCCACCCGCGACGCCGGCTCGTAGCGCATCCGCCACCCGGCCGCGTGCAGCCGCAGCACCAGGTCGACGTCCTCGGCCACCTGCATGGTCTCGTCGAACCCCGTCCCGACGGCGTCGCGCCGCACCACCATCGCCGCGCTCGGCACGTACGCGACCCGGGAGCGGGGGACGATCAGCGCGGGATCGGGCCCGAGATCGAGCGACGACCGCACGGCCTCGTAGGCCTGCAGCCACCCGTCGCCCGGGTCGAGCGCGACGATCCGCGGCGCCGCCAGCCCGACGGCGGGGTCCGCGAACTGCGCCAGCAACGGCTCCAGCCAGCCCGGCTCCGGCACGACGTCGGAGTCGAGGAACGCGACGAGCGGGGTGGTCGCGGCGGCCAGGCCGGCGTTGCGGGCGGCGGCGGGGCCGCGCGCCTGCTCGTGGCGGATGACCGTCGCACCCGCCACGCGGATCGCCCCGGCGACGGAGCCGTCGTCGACGACGATCACCCGGGCACCCGGCAGCGCCGCGAGCAGCCGGCGCAGCGACTCGGAGCGGTCCTTGACCGGGACGACCACGGTGACATCGACGCTGCTCATCCCGGGTGGTGTCGGGGCCGGGTGGGCGATGCCGACGTCGAGCAGCCGCCGCGCCAGAGCGACCGAGGTCGGGTCGACGACGGTGAACCCGCCCGTCCGCAACAGCGCCTGCGCGGCCGGGAGGAGGTGCAGCATCCGCGGCGGGGCACCGCCCAGGAGCACCCGGCCGCCGTCGAGGGTGCGGGCGTGGCGGTCGAGCACGACCCGGGTGCCGTACGGCACCGCGGTCTCCGTCGGCCCGTCGGCGGATGCACCCATGGCGCGCAGCCTAGAGTTCTCCGTCCGGTCACTCGGCGGTCACGGGTCACCGGATGCCCGATGATCACCGCAGGTGCTGCGCGATCTGGCAGGGTCGGCGGTGTGATCGACGACGATCTGGTGATTCCCCGCTACGGGCAGCGCTCACTCGCCGAGGTGCTGCCGGCACTGGTCGGCGCCCTCGGGACGGCTGGGGCACCCGGGACGGGCGAGCCGGCGTCCGAGCTGGTGGTGGAGCCGGTGCGGGCGGCCGCGCTGCTGCTCGTCGACGGGCTGGGCAGCGAGCTGCTGCGCGCCCACGCCGCCGACGCCCCGTTCCTCGCCTCGCTGCCCGACGCCGGGCCGCTCACCGCCGGGTTCCCGTCGAGCACGTCGATCAGCATCACCTCGATCGGCACCGGGCTGCCCCCGGGCGCGCACGGCATGGTCGGGATCTCCTTCCGGGTCGACGGCGAGCTGCTGGACTCCTTGAAGTGGACCGCCCACGGGACGGGTAAGGCCACCGACCTGCGCGACGCCCAGCCACCGGAGGAGGTCCAGCCCCGGACGACGGTCCTGGAGGGGGCGGCCGCGGTGGGGATCGGGGTGACAGTGGTGTCACAGAAGGCGTTCGGCGGCTCCGGGCTCACCCGGGCGGCGTTGCGCGGCGGGCGGTTCCGGGGCGTGCACGCGATGGGCGACCTCGCCGCCGAGGTGATCACCGCGCTCGCCGGCCCGGGCCGGCGGCTCTGCTACGGCTACCACGCCGACCTCGACTCGCTGGGCCACGGGTACGGCCCCGGCAGCCTGGCGTGGCGGCTGCAGCTCGCGCAGGTCGACGCGATGGTGGCGCGGATCGTGGAGAACCTGCCCGCCGATGCGGTGCTGGCGGTCACCGGCGACCACGGCATGGTCACCGTGGACCGCCGCTACGACGCCGACACCGACACCGACCTGCAGCGCGGCGTGCTGCTGCTCGGCGGCGACCCCCGCGCCCGGCACGTCTACGCCCGCCCCGGCGCCGCCAACGACGTGCTCGCCACCTGGCGTTCCGTGCTCGACGCGGACGCGTGGGTGGTACCGGGCGAGCAGGCCGTGGCCGACGGCTGGTTCGGCCCGGTCTCGCCGACGATGCGCAGCCGGATCGGCGACGTCGTGGTGGCCCTACGAGGCTCCGCGGCCGTCGTGCGGTCCGCGGCCGAGCCGCTGATCTCCACGCTGCCGGGACAGCACGGCTCGCTGTCGAGCGCCGAGCAGCTGGTGCCGCTACTGCTGGCGCGGGCCAGCTGAGCCACAGCGGTGCTCGGGCCGGATGACCAGCGATCTGTGGGTCAGCGATCAAACGTGCCGCCTCCGCCCGGTTCACCCTCGACGACCCCGGCGGTGCGACGCCTCGCCACCGAGGACCCGACGGGATTCTTCGAATCACTGCCGCGTCCGTCGGCGATCGACGAGTTCCAGCGGGCCGGACCGGACCTGCTGTTGACGGTCAGACGGGGGGCGGACCGGGATCGCTCCCGCGGGCAGCTCGTGCTCACCGGATCCGCGAACTGTCTGGCCGGCCGCGGAATGACCGAGACGCGCGACGGCCGCGAGCGGTCGTGGTCCGCTCCGGTCAGCTCGCTGTGGCGACACGACTGATCCCGACGTCCCGGCACCGATGAGTTCCGGGCCGGGCGCGGGTCCTACCCCCATGACCGTGCCGGAGATCGTGACCAGGGACGAATGGACGCAGGCCCGTACAGCGCTGTTGAGCAGGGAGAAGGAGCTCACCCGTACCCGCGACGCGCTCAACGCCGACCGTCGCCGGCTGCCGATGGTGGAGATCACCGAGGACTACGTGTTCGACGGGCCGGACGGGAAGGCGAGCCTGTTGGACCTGTTCGCCGGTTATCACCAGCTCATCGTCGGACACTTCATGTTCGACCCGGCCTGGGACGACGGCTGCCCCAGCTGCACGGCCGGCGCCGACGAGGTGGCGCCGGGGCTACAGGAGCACCTGCACGCCCGCGACACCCACCACGTCTTCGTATCGCGGGCCCCACTGGCGAAGATCGAAGCCTACAAGGCG
Source organism: Pseudonocardia sp. (assembly GCA_043716935.1). Lineage (GTDB taxonomy): Bacteria > Actinomycetota > Actinomycetes > Mycobacteriales > Pseudonocardiaceae > Pseudonocardia. The sequence goes on along the minus strand of JAYSXW010000349.1, from coordinate 1,597 downwards.
CGCAAGGGCTGGACGTTCCCCTGGTACTCCTCCCACGACAGCACGTTCAACCACGACTTCCACGTCACCCTGGATCCCGCCGTCGCGCCGCCGGTCTACAACTACCGGCCCGCACCCACGGACGACGGTCCCATGGAGGCACCCGGGCTGAGCTGCTTCCTGCGCGACGGCGAGCGCGTCTTCCACACCTACTCCCAGTACGCGCGCGGCGCGGAGTCCACCGGCGGCTCGTACTACTACCTCGACCTCACCGCCCTCGGACGCCAGGAGGACTGGGAGGAGCCGAAGGGCCGAGCGATCCGGGAGCGGGGGGCGCGGCCCGACTTGTCGGAGTGACGCCGCACCCCGACGCCCGCGTCAGGTGAGCCGGCCGCGGTCGTCGGGGGCCCAGCGGGCCAGGCGCCCGCGCAGGGTGTCGGCCAGGATCGCCAGCAGCGCCTCACCCTCCTCGGCGGTGGCGCCGGTCGGGTCGCCGAGCACCCCGTTCGGGCTCGCCGCCGCCACCCCGCCCGACACCAGCAGCGGCAACAGCTCCTGCAGGCCCGTGGTGTTGCCGGGCTCGGCGGCGGCGAGCCGGACCAGCGACGGGTCGAGCGCCAGCATGATGGCGGTCTCGGTACGGCCGGCGTGGGCGTCGCCGCCCGGTACGGCGCAGCCGAACCACGCCACGTCCCGGCCCTCGTGACGCAACCGGGCGACGGCGTCGGGCACGGTCGGCAGGTTGCCGCCGTGGCCGTTGACGAACACCAGCCGCGACGCCCACGCCCCCGCCGACCGCCCCAGCTCCACCAGCACCGCCCGCAGCGCGTCATGGCCGATCGACAGTGTCCCGGCGAAGCCCTCGTGCTCCCCCGATGCCCCGTAGGCCAGCGGCGGGGCGAGCAGCACCGCCGGGTCATCCTCGGCGGCGCGGCGGGCGACGGTGGCCGCGATGCGCGCGTCGGTGTCGAGGGGCAGGTGCGGGCCGTGCTGCTCCATTGCGCCGACCGGCACCAGCACGGTGCGGGGGGCGGGGTCGTCGAGGTCGGTCCAGGTGCGCTCACCGAGCCGGATCACGGTCACAGCCACACCCCCACCCGGTCGCCCTCGATGATGGCAGCGTGCACGCGGCGGGGAGCGAGGCAGTCGCCGATCCGGTGCACCGGCCGCGGCCCGTCCCCGGGCCCGACGACGGCGCTCGTGATCACCCGGTCGGTGCTCAGCGTGATGCCGGCGGCGTGCGCGCGGCGGTGGAACAGCTCCATGTCCAAGGTGGTCGCGAGATCCTGGGCGACGACCATCGCCGGCGTCATGATCTCCACTCTGCACCCCCTCGCCGCCAGCCACTCCGCGACCGCGGGCGCCTGGTGGAACCCCAGCTCGTCGTACACCAGCACCGACCCCACCGTCTCCACCCGCCCCGACAGGACGTCCCGCACGTCCACCACCCTCCCGCGAGTCGGGCCCTCGGCGTGCGCGAGTCGGGGTCTCGTGGTGCGCGAGTCGGGGTCCGGTTGCGTCGGTTCGCGGTCCGCGGACGCCCAGCCGGGTGCCCGGGCCCGCGCACCGGTGGCCAGCACCACGACGTCCGGCGCAACCCGTTCCACGATATCGGGGT
>JAYSXW010000348.1:0-11152 GCA_043716935.1 Pseudonocardia sp. | reverse complement strand
GCCGCCCTCGCGGCCCGAGCGGTCGGACTGCGCAAGGTGTTCGGTTCGACCGTGGCCGTCGACGGCATCGATCTGGACGTTCCGGCCGGGTCCGTCCTGGGCATGCTCGGGCCGAACGGCTCGGGCAAGACCACGCTGATCCGCATGCTGCTGGGCCTCACCCGCCCCACGTCCGGAACGGCGGAACTGCTCGGTCACGCCGTACCGGACGACGCCGCGCGGGCGCTACCCCGCGTCGGGGCGCTGGTGGAGGGGCCGGGGTTCCATCCGTTCCTGTCCGGACGGGAGAACCTGCGCCGGGCGGCGGCCACCGAGCCGCTGCTCGGGTCGAGAGAGAGCCCGGCGGCCGTCGAAGCGGCGTTGGAACGCGTCGGGCTCGCCGATGCGGCCGGCCGGCGCTTCCGTGGCTACTCGCTCGGCATGAAGCAGCGCCTCGGTCTCGCCGCGGCCCTGCTGCTGCCCCGCGAGCTGGTGGTGCTCGACGAGCCGACCAACGGCCTCGATCCCGCCGGTACCCGCGACGTGCGACGGATCATCGCCGAACTCCGCGCCGGCGGCGCCACGGTGATCGTCTCGTCGCACCTGCTGGCCGAGGTCGAGGCCACGTGCACGCACGTGGCGGTGCTGCAGTCCGGGTCGCTGGTGGCGGCGGGCGAGCTCGCCACGCTGCTCGACGTCGGCACCGGGGGGCTGGTGGTCGCCACCCCGGACGTCGACCTGGCCCTGCGCACCCTGCGTGGCACCGGCGCCACGGCGTATCGCGCCGAAGGTGACGAACCGGCGGTGGTCGTCGGCGACGACGGTCCGTCCGCGCCGGAGACGATCGCGCTGCTCGTGCGCGCCGGGGTCTCGGTGCACGAGGCCCGGCGCCGCCGCACCAACCTGGACGAGCTGTTCGCCCGGCTCACGGAGGAGACGTCGTGACGGCCCTGCTGGACACACCGCCCGCTGTCCGCAGCGCCCCCCTGGGCCGGCTGCTCGGCGCCGAGCTGCGCTGGGTGCTCCGCCGGCCGCGCACGCTGGTGATGCTCGGCGTGTTCGCGCTGGTCCCGGTGCTGATCGCGATCGGCGTGACGGTGGCCGACCAGCGTTCGGGCCGCGGCGCCGGGTTGATCACCGCCATCGGCGGCAACGGGCTGGTACTGCCGATCGCCGCCATGACGTTGTCGCTGGCCCTGCTGTTGCCCCTGGCCGTCGCCATGGCCGCGGCCGACGCCATCGCCGGTGAGGCGAACACCGGCACCCTGCGGGGGCTGTTGATCGCGCCGGTCGGGCGGATGCGGCTGGTCGTGATGAAGGCGTTCGGAGTGCTCGTCGTCGCTACGCTCGCGACTCTGGTGATCGCGGTCGTCGGCGTGCTCGCCGGGCTGATCGTCGTGGGCGGGGCCGACGGGCAGCTCGTCACGCTGTCCGGCACCTCGGTCGGGTTGGGTGGCGCCCTGCTCCGGGTCGGGCTCGTCGTGGTCTGGACGGTCGGGCAGCTCGCCGCCGTCGGGGCGGTCGCCCTGGCCATCTCGTCGTTCACCGAACACCCGCTCGTCGTGCTCGCCTCGGTGCTCGGCGGACTGATCGTGTTCGGCGTCATCGGCGCGATCCCGGCCCTGGAGTTCCTGCAGCCGTGGCTGCTGACCTCGGGCTGGGCCGCAGGCGCCGACGCCCTGCGCGACCCCCTCCCCCTCGGCGGCCTCCTCGAGAGCAGCCTGCGCGCGCTCTGCTACACCGCCGCCGGCGTCGGCGTGACCACGATGAGAATGCTCCGGCGCGACGCCTGACCCACCGCGGGTCGGGCAGGATGGTGAGATGCCCGATCTGCTCGACGCCGCCGCCGTCAACTCCGCCCTCGCGAACCTGCCCGGTTGGGAGCGCGACGGCGACGCCCTCGTCCGCACCGCGGCCCTGCCCTCGTTCCCGGCCGCGATCGCGGTGGTCGACCGGGTCGCCGTGGTCGCCGAGGAGCGCGATCACCACCCCGACATCGACATCCGCTGGCGCACGCTCACCTTCCGCTGTTCGAGTCACAGCGCCGGCGGCATCACCGCGCTGGACGTCGCCCTGGCGGCGGCGATCTCCGAGCAGGTGGCTGCGGTCGGCTGATCGGAGGTCGTCAGCGGACAGCGGGGGTGGGAACACCGTTGTCCGCGCACGCGACACGCCGAACGGAGTAACGCCTCGGCGGGGATCACGGAACTCGCAGTGACCGTCCGATCACAGCTGCGAGGACTTCCCCATGATGCGACCACTGGCGGTGCTGACGGCCGTCGCCGCCCTCGCACTGGCCGGGGCCACGGCCGCGGCCGGCGCGACCAGCACCGGTTCGGTGCCGGCGACGGCGACGGCGACGGCGACGGGCAACACCTGCCCCAACCCGGCTCTGGCGAGCAACGCCACCGGCTGGAGCCCGGTGTTCGGGGCGACCACCTCGGGTGGGGGGCGGGTAACGATCTCGGGGCACGTGTCGTCGACGTAGGGCTACCGCCTGACCGCGCGCAACACCGTTCCGGTGGTGATGCTGCCGAGCCGGGCGGTGGTGGCCGGGCAGCGGCGGACGTTCGCCGTCGACTCCCAGGTCAGCAGCGGTGGCAACGTTCGTCTCGGCCTCGACTGGTACGGCCGCGACGGAAGCCGGCTCGGCCATGTCGACGGCAGCTGGGTGACGGTCGATTCCTCGCAATGGACGCAGGTACCGGCGGTCGCGACGGCACCGTCCGGGGCCGCCCGCGTGGTCGTCACCGCCGCGGCGCAGGTCCAGCGCCTGGCCAGGTGGACGAGCACGGCGTGCGACTACCCCGCACCGACCGTCGCCCCCAACCCCTCGCCCACGCCGGTCCCCACCCCGTCCCCCACGCCGACCCCGGGCCCCACGCCTGCTCCCACGGCCGGCCCGACCCCCTCTCCGACGGTCTCCGCCACGCCGGCTCCGACACCCACGCCGCCCGCGGGCGGCCCGGGCGACGGCACCCAGGCCGCATCGACGCTGGGCTGGGGCTCACCGGTCGGTGGCGACGAGTTCGAGGCCACTGCGGTCGACCAGAGCAGGTGGTGCCTCTACGACGGCGCCGGCCACGGCGGCAACGGCCAGCGCCGCCCGTCCGCGATCAGCGTCAGGAGCGGGGTCCTGACGATCGCCGGCACGTCCAGCGGCACGACCGGCGGCGAGGTCGACTACGCCGAGTCGACCGCGGCGTCCTCGGACGTCGAGTTCTTCCTGCACTACGGCTCGTCGAACAACCAGACACAGGCATCGACGGCGGTCGACCTCACCGGCTGGCACAACTACGCCGTCGAATGGAACGCCTCCGGTCTCCGCGGCTACGTCGACGGCGTCCTGTTCTTCACCGACACGAACACCGGCCACCTGCCGCCGCGGTCCATGCACCAGACGATCCAGCTCGACTGGTTCCCCGGCGGCAGTACGTCCACCACCCCGTCGTCGATGAACGTGGCGTGGGTGCGGATCCACAGCAACTAGCTACACTAGCTAGGTGACGACGTCCAATGTCCACGAGGCCAAGACGAACCTGTCCAGGTTGCTCGACGCCGTCGAGCGGGGCGAGGACGTCTTCATCACCCGGCGCGGCGGGCAGGTCACCCGGTTCGCCTTGGTACCTGCCCCGCTGACACCGAGAGCCGAGCTGTTCGGCGCGCTGCGGGGACAGATCGTCTACTCCGAGGACTACGACTCGGCCGACGCCGAGATCGCCGAGATGTTCGACGAGGCGTGACCAGATGCACGCGCTGCTCGATACGAATGCGCTGCTGTGGCTGCTGGACGGGGACGACCGGCTCGGCCCAGCTGCGCGCCGGGCGATAGAGGCAGCCGAGTCGCTCGCCGTCTCGGTCGGCAGCCTCTGGGAGATCGCGATCAAGGTGTCGATCGGCAAGCTCGCGCCGATCCCCGGGCTCCATGGGGCGGTGCGCGACCTCGGCTTCGAACGGTTGGTGATCTCCGACGAGCACCTGACGGTGCTCGCGACACTGCCGCTCGTGCATCGCGACCCGTTCGACCGACTACTGATCAGCCAGGCCCTGGTCGACGGCCTGGCCGTGGTCACGTCGGACGAGGTGTTCGTTCGCTACGGCACGACGGTCGTCGACGCCACCACGTGACCGCGGGTCGACCCTCCGGGAGGATTCTTGATGGCGGGCATCCGCGTGCTGTACACCCATGTCGGCCAGCGCTGTCAAGCCGTCGACCACTCCATGTCGCACCACCTTCACGCCGTGCTCCGAGACATTGATCCGAAGCGGAACTCGACCACGTCCCCGTCGACCATCACGTAGTCCTTGCCCTCCATCCGGACCCTGCCCGCCGCCTTGGCCGCAGCCATCGAGCCGGCGGCGACGAGGTCGGTGAAGGAGACGATCTCGGCCTTGATGAACCCCCGCTCGAAGTCGGTGTGGATCACTCCGGCGGCCTGCGGGGCGGTGTCGCCCCGGTGGATCGTCCAGGCGCGGGACTCCTTGGGGCCGGCGGTCAGGTAGGTCTGCAGGCCCAGGGTGGAAAACCCGGCGCGGGCCAGGGCGGCCAGGCCCGGCTCGTCCTGGCCGATCGACTCCAGCAGCTCCCCGGCCGACTCCTCGTCCAGCTCCAGCAGCTCCGACTCCACCTTCGCGTCGAGGAACACCGCCTGCGCCGGGGCGACGATCTCGGCGAGCTCCTTGCGGCGCGCCGGGTCGGTGAGGACGGCCTCGTCGGCGTTGAAGACGTAGAGGAACGGCTTGGTCGTGAGCAGTGACAGCTCGCGCAGCGGCAGACGGTCGACACCGGCGGCGAACAGGGTCGTGCCGCCGTCGAGGATCTGCTGGGCCGCCTGGGCCGCCTCCAGCACCGGGCGTCGGTCCTTCTGCATCCGCGCCTCCTTCGTCAGGCGCGGGACGGCTTTCTCCAGGGTCTGCAGGTCGGCGAGGATCAACTCGGTGGAGATGGTCTCGATGTCGGCGACAGGGTCGACACGATTGTCGACGTGCACGACGTCGGGATCGTCGAACACCCGGACCACCTGGCAGATCGCGTCGGCCTCGCGGATGTTGGCCAGGAACTTGTTGCCCAGGCCCGCGCCCTCCGATGCGCCCTTGACGATGCCGGCGATGTCGACGAACGAGACGACCGCGGGCACCGTCTTCGCCGACGAGAACAGGTGAGCGAGCTCGTCGAGGCGCGGGTCGGGCAGGGCGACCACCCCGACGTTGGGCTCGATCGTGGCGAACGGGTAGTTCGCGGCGAGCACGTCGTTGCGGGTCAGGGCGTTGAACAGGGTCGACTTGCCGACGTTGGGCAACCCGACGATGCCGAGGGTGAGTGACACAGGGGAACAGGCTAGTCGCGGCGGTGGCGCGGCCTTCGGCGGCCGTGTCCGATTTCCGCCGGAAGTGGGCTCGACCAGATGGCAGAGTCGTGGTCGTGCTGCTGGATCAGGAACGCTGCTACCGCGCCGTCGCCTCCCGCGACGTGCGCTTCGACGGGCACTTCATCACGGCCGTGCGGACCACCGGCATCTACTGCCGTCCCTCCTGCCCCGCCACCACTCCCAAGCGGGCGAACGTCGAGTTCCTGCCGACGGCCGGGGCCGCGCAGCTGCGCGGCTACCGCGCATGCCGGCGGTGTCAGCCCGACGCCGTGCCGGGATCACCGGACTGGAACCTCCGCGCCGACCTCGCCGCCCGCGCCATGCGACTGATTACCGACGGTGTCGTCGAGCGCGACGGCGTACCCGGCCTCGCCTCCGCCCTGGGCTACTCCGAACGCCAACTCAACCGCGTGGTGACGTCAGAGCTGGGGGCCGGCCCGCTGGCACTGGCCCGCGCCCACCGCGCCCACACCGCGCGACTGCTCGTCGAGACCACCCCGCTCGGGCTGGCCGACGTCGCGTTCACGGCGGGGTTCGCGAGCGTGCGCCAGTTCAACGACACCGTCCGCGAGGTCTACGGCGTGACGCCGTCGGTGCTGCGGACCGAGGCCGGACGGCGTCGGGGCGCGGTGCCGGCGGTCGCGGGCACGCTGGTGCTGCGACTGCCGTTCCGTCCTCCGTTCGACACCCAGGGAATGCTGGCCTTCTTCCGGGCACGCGCGCTCGACGGCGTCGAGTCCATCGATGGCGGCACCTACCGGCGCACCCTGCGCCTGCCGCACGGGCCCGCGACCGTATCCGTCCTCCCCCTCGACGGGCACGTCCGCGCCACCCTGCGGCTCGCGGACCCGCGCGACCTCGGCCCTGCCGTCGCGCGCCTGCGGCGGCTGCTCGACCTCGACGCCGACCCGCACGCCGTCGACGAGCTGCTCGGCGCCGACCCGGCGCTGGCCGGACGCGTCGCCGCTGTACCCGGCATTCGACTTCCCGGCACCGTCGACGGGTTCGAGACGGCCGTGCGCGCGGTGCTCGGCCAGCAGGTGTCGGTGGCCGCGGCGCGGACGACGACGTCCCGGCTCGCCGCGGCCCTGGGCGATCGCGTCCCGTCGGCGCTCGACCCGGGCGGCCCCGACCTGCTGTTCCCCACCGCGGCGACCGTCGCCGAACGTGGGGCCGCCGTGCTCACCGGGCCGGCGCGGCGGACCGCGACGGTGCTGCGGCTGGCGCAGGCCGTGGCCGCCGGGGCCCTCGTGCTCGACGCCGGCCGCGATCCCGCCGACCTGCGGACCGAACTCACGGCCGTGCCCGGCATCGGACCGTGGACGGCCGGCTACCTCGCCATGCGACTGCTCGGCGACCCCGACGAACTGCTCGCCACCGACCTCGCCGTACGCCGCGGTGCGGCGATGCTCGGCCTACCGTCCGATGTGGATGGTCTGACCACGCGCTCCGCGACCTGGACACCGTGGCGGTCCTACGCCGCCACCCACCTCTGGCGCCTCGCCGCCGCCACCGGAAGGACGACATGACCACCGCCACGTACGCCACAGTGGACACCCCCATCGGACCGTTCACGACCGTCGTCGACGCGGACGGGGCCGTACTCGCCGGCGGCTGGACGGCAACGCTCGACGAGCTCCTGCCGCAGGTCCACACGTCCCTGCGGCCCGAACATTGCGTGCCGGGTGATCTCGGACCCGTTGCCGACGCCGTGGTGCGCTACCACGCCGGCGACCTCTCGGCGGTCGACTCGGTCGTCGTGCGGCAGCGCTCCGGCGCCTTTCTCGAACACGCCTGGGACGTGCTGCGCACCGTGCCCGCCGGCGCGCCGGTGACCTACACCGAGTACGCCGCCAAGGCCGGCCGGCCCGCGGCGGTGCGGGCGGCCGCGTCGGCGTGTGCCCGCAACGCGGCCGCCCTGTTCGTTCCGTGCCACCGGGTACTGCGCACCGACGGCACGCTGGGCGGCTTCCGCTGGGGCTTCGAAGCCAAACGCTGGCTGTTGGCCCACGAGACGGCGCGCTGAGCGAACCGAGCAGCTCCACCCCGTCCGCGAGTCGGGGCGCCGGTGCGCGCGAGTCGGGGTGTGCGTGTCGGGCGTCGACCATGTGTTCGACCGTTCACCGATTTCCTGGCGCCATCCGGCCCGCACAGCGGCGCGCCTGACCGGATTCCGTCAGAGGTGGTGTGCAGGCTGAGCCCGTGAACATCGCCGAACAGCTGCTCATCGGGGTGATCGTCGGCGTGCTGCTGGGTGCTGGCGCTGTCTGGTTGCTGCTGGCGTCCCGCGCGCGGGTGGCGGCGGCGGAGGCCGGGCGGGCCCGGGCCGACGCGACGGCGATGGCGCGGGCCGACGCGGCGGGCCTGCGCGCCGAGCGCGCCGGCCTGCTGGAGCGCCTCGACGAGCTGGGCGAACAGCACGACCGTGCAGCCGAGCGGCTGCGGCGGGCCGAGTCGGAGGCCGCCGCGGTCACGGCGGCACTGCACGCCGAACGGGCGGCTGCCACCCAACGGGAGGCGCTGTTGACCCGCCGGGACATCGAGCTGAAGGAGTCGTTCCAGGCCCTGTCGGCCGACGCCCTGGCCCGCAACAACGAGCAGTTCATGGCTCTCGCCGAGGGCCGGCTCCGGGAGGCCACCACCGCGCTGCACGCGAAGGCCGACGGCGACGCCACCGCCCGCGCCCACGCGATCGGTCGGCTGCTGGACCCGATGGCGTCCACGCTGCAGCGGGTCGAGGGTCAGCTACGGGACGTCGAGATGGAGCGCGAGTCGGCCTACGCATCGCTGCGGGAACAGGTCGGTGCGATGCGGCTGAGCTCGGAGGCGCTGCACGGCGAGACGAAGCAGCTGGTCAACGCCCTGCGGGCGCCGCAGGTCCGAGGCCGGTGGGGTGAGCTGCAGCTGGAGCGGATCGTGCAGCTCGCCGGGATGGTGGAGCACTGCGACTTCTCCACCCAGGTCACCGCACGGGGCGAGGACGGCGGCCTCCGGCCCGACATGGTGGTGCACCTGGCCGGTGACAAGCGGGTGGTCGTCGACGCGAAGGTGCCGTTCGCCGCGTACCTGGAGGCCGTGGAGAGCCGGGACGCCGACGTCCACCGCGAGCGCCTCGCCGCTCACGCCCGGCAGCTGCGCCAGCACGTCGACGCGCTGTCGGCGAAGGCGTACTGGGCGGCGTTCGCGCCGTCGCCGGAGTTCGTGGTGCTTTTCGTACCGGGAGACCCGTTCCTCGAAGCGGCCCTGCAGTCCGACCCGGCGCTGCTGGAGCACGCGTTCTCCCACAACGTCGTGATCGCGACGCCCACCACGCTCATCGCACTGCTACGCACCGTCGCGTACTCGTGGCGACAGGAGGCGCTGGCGCGCAACGCCGCGCAGGTGCACCAGCTCGGCCGCGAGCTGCACAGCCGGCTCGCCACGATGGGCACTCATGTCGCCAAGCTCGGACGCAGCCTCGACGGCGCCGTGGCCAGCTACAACCAGACCGTGTCGTCGCTGGAGGCCCGGGTGCTGGTGACGGCCCGGAAGCTCACCGACCTGGAGGTCGCCGACGACGAGCTGGTGGCGCCCGCCCAGGTCGAACGCTCACCACGGGTGATCGCCGCTCCGGAGCTGGTGGCGTCGGCAGCTGATGCGCTCGTCGCGCTGCACGAGTCCACCCGTGGCGAGCGGCCCGGTTCGGAAGGCCGACCCGAGCCGCGGGCTACTGTGACGCGGTGAGCGATCGTCCACGCGAATCATCGGTCCGGGAGGTCGGGCAGCGGAACGGCACCTCGGACCTCAGCGCGGCGAGGTACTCCGGCGCCGTGAGCGTGGCCCGCGGAGCCAGGGCGGAGCGGCGGGTGGACCCGCCGATGCCCCCCGGGCGGGCCGGCGGCCGGGAGCCGGGTGGCCGGTGGCCGGTGGCCGAGCGCTCGTTGCTGGCCACCGTGCTCGGGGTGCCACCGGCGGTTGCGGTCGGCGGCGCGGCGGTGCTGACCGGGCTCGGCGTGGTGGTCGACCTGCTCCGGATCGGCGGCCTCGGCACCGCGTTCACGGCGTTCTTCGTGGCCGGATGCGTGCTGGCGGTCGTCTGGGTTCGCCGCCGTGGATTGTTCGGGCCGATGGTGGCACCTCCCCTGCTGGTCGCCGTCGCCGTGCCGCTGGTGGTGGTGCTGGCCGGTAACCAGAAGCCCGGGGTCGGAGTCGCCGAGCGACTGCTGGTGATCGGGGCGCCGCTCGTCAATGCGTTCCCGATCATGGCCTGGACCACGGCGGTCGTGGTCGCAGTCGGGGTGTTCCGGTTGCTGACCCAACGCCCGGGGGCGGACGGCGCGGTCAACGACGGGCGCGCGCCGGCCGCAGCTCGCGGGGCAGCGAGAAAACGAGCGTCTCCTCGGCGGTCGTGATCTCCTCCACCGACTCCCAGCCCCGCTCGGCGAGATGGTCGAGCACGCTACGCACCAGCACCTCCGGCACCGACGCGCCGCTGGTCAGACCGACCGTCGTCACCCCGTCGAGCCACGCTTCGTCGATCTGCCGGGAGTAGTCGATGAGGTGGGCCGCGCCGGCGCCGGACTGCAGCGCCACCTCCACCAGCCGCACCGAGTTCGACGAGTTCCTCGACCCCACCACCAGCACCAGGTCGCACTGCGCCGCCATCGCCTTCACCGCTACCTGCCTGTTCTGCGTGGCGTAGCAGATGTCATCGGACGGCGGGTTCTGAAGCGTGGGGAACCGCTCGCGCAGGGCTCGCACGGTCTCCATGGTCTCGTCGACGCTCAGCGTGGTCTGTGAGAGCCAGACCACCTTCTCGGGATCCCGCACCGTCACGTCCGCGACGTCGGCAGCCGTCTCCACCAGCTGGATGTGGGCTGGGGCCTCGCCCGCGGTGCCCTCCACCTCCTCGTGGCCGTGATGGCCGACGAGCAGGATGTCGAAGTCCTCGCGGGCGAACCGCTTGGCCTCGTGGTGCACCTTCGTGACCAGCGGACAGGTGGCGTCGATCGTGCGCAGGCCACGCTCGCGGGCCTGCTCGTGGACCTCGGGCGACACCCCGTGCGCCGAAAACACCACAAGCGCGCCCGCGGGGACCTCGTCGGTCTCGTCGACGAAGATCGCTCCACGCTGCTCGAGGGTTTCGACGACATGCACGTTGTGCACGATCTGCTTGCGGACGTACACAGGTGCGCCGTGCTGCTCCAGCGCCCGCTCGACCGCCTCGACGGCACGGTCGACGCCCGCGCAGTAGCCGCGGGGCTTGGCCAGCAGGACACGCTTGACGGACATGTCCACCAGCCTACGGACGGGCCACGGGCCCGACCGCCGATGGTGTCCCGACGCACGCCCACCCCGCACCCACTCCCCGGTGCTCGTACACATCGCGTTCGGCCTGCACAAACCGCCCACACCGTGTGCCGGCCCTCGACGGTGTGTGCGAGCACTCTGCGTGGGTTCGCGGGCCCCCGAGCTGCCGGAATACCCCGCGCGCGGGACACTGTGGGCATGAACTCGCTGCCGCTGCCGGTGCGCCTCGCCGCCGGTCTCGTCGCCACCGCTGTGGAACAGGTCCGTGGGCTGCCGCGGCTCGCCATCGAGTTCCCGGTCACCGCCGTGAGCCAGGCGCTGCAGGCGTCGATGCGGGTGCAGCAGAAGGTCACCGAGCTGGCCATCAAGGGCGACCGCGTACTGGGCACCCTGCGTACCGTCGAGGAGAAGCCCAGCTGGGCCACCTTCGACGAGGACGAGCCGCCCCGCCGCATTGGCGCGAACACCGTCACCGCCCTGCGCCCCCAGACGGCCCGCAGGACGACCCCCCCTCC
>JAYSXW010000347.1:0-3692 GCA_043716935.1 Pseudonocardia sp. | reverse complement strand
GGTGCAGCGCCGCGAGCCGGTGGCGCAGCCGGTGGGCGGCGTCGGTCCAGCGCAGCAGCGCGAACCCCTCCAGGCGCAGGCCGTCGAGGAGGGCGGCGCGTACGGCGACCGGATCGGGATGTTCCAGCCGCCGCTGCTCCAACACGATCGCGCCCAGGCGTCGGACGTGGCGGGCGACGACGTCACCGCCGCCCTGGGTCTGCCACCGCACCTCGTCGGCCTCGACGAGCAGCGCGGGCGCCGCCAGCTCGGCGAGCTGGCGGTCGGCGGCCGCGGCCAGGCGCACCCGGCCGTTCTCGGCGCCCGGTGTGCGTTCCGCGACCGCGACGGCCAGCCATTCCTGCCCGGCGAGCGGGCTGCCTGCCGGCAGCTCGACGGCGGTGCCGCCCGCCATCAGGTAGAGCGGCGAGCCGGCGCCACGTCGGCGGGCGATCCGCTCGGGATGGGCCAGGGCGGTGAGCAGCGCCGCGGGACGTTCGCGGTCGCACCCGGCACCGGCCGTGGTGGGCAGGAGCCGCAACAGGCGGGTGACGTCGTGGCGCCAGCGGCCCGAACCGGGGGCGTCGCCGCTGCGGAGTCGGGCCAGCTCGGCGTCGAGGTCGTCGCCCGCCGCGAGGGTGTCGTCGTCGAGCAGGGCGACGACCTGCGCCGCCGCCCGCGGGCCGACCAGCGCTGCCCCGTCGAGCAGGGCCCGGGCCAGGCGCGGGTGCAGCCCGAGCACGGCCATCCGCCGTCCGCGGTCGGTGACGGCGTCGGCGGCTCCGTTCGGGCCGCCGTCCACGAGCGCGCCGAGGGCTCGCAGCACCGCCTGCCCGGCCCGCAGCGGTCCGTCGGGCGGCGCGTCCCACCAGCTCAGGCCGGTGCCGTCGGGCGTGCCCCAACACGCCAGGTCCAGCGCGAGCCGGGTGAGGTCGGCGGTGCGGATCTCCGGTTCGGGGTAGCGGGGGAGCAGCTCGCCCTCGGGCCAGCAGCGGTACACCCGTCCCGGGGCCTCCCGCCCGGCCCGCCCGGCCCGCTGCTGCGCCACGGCATCGGAGACGCGGATCGTGACCAGCCCGGCCAGGCCGCGGCGGTGATCCACCCGGGGGGTGCGGGCCAGGCCGGCGTCCACCACCGCGCGCACCCCCGGCACGGTCAGGCTCGACTCGGCGACGGCGGTGGCGAGCACGACCCGGCGACGGGGCCCGGGCCGCAGCGCCGCGTCCTGCTCCGCGGCCGGGAGGCGTCCGTGCAGCGGGAGGACGTCGGCGCCCACCCCGGACAGGGCCGCGGCCGTGCGCCGGATCTCCGGCACACCCGGCAGGAACGCCAGGACGTCGCCGTCACCACCGCCCAGAGCAGCGCGGACGGTGCGAGCCACCGTCGCCTCGATGCGCTCACCGCGCACGGGCGGCAGGTGGGACACGGTCACCGGGAACGTCCGCGCCTCGACGGCCAGGACGGGAGCGTCCCCGAGCAGCTCGGCGAGCCGGCCGGTGGCGACGGTGGCCGAGGTCGCGAGCAGCCGCAGGTCGGGGCGCAGGCCGTCGCGCGCGTCGAGGAGCAGGGTGAGCAGCAGGTCGGCGTCGAGATGGCGTTCGTGGCACTCGTCGAGCACGACCGTCGTGGTGCCGCCGAGTTCGGGATCGGCGGCGAGGCGGCGCAGCAACAGCCCCGACGTCACGACCTCCACGCGGGTGTGGGCCGAGGTTCGGGAGTCGCCGCGGACCGCGTATCCGACCGTCTCCCCGACCGGCTCGCCGAGCAGCGACGCCATCCGTGCGGCCGCGGCGCGGGCGGCCAGCCGGCGTGGCTCGGCCACCAGCACCCGGCCGTCCGTGGCGGCGGCCAGCGCGAGCGGCACGAGGGTGGTCTTGCCGGTGCCCGGGGGCGCGACCAGCACTGCGGCGCCCCGCTCGGCCAGGGCGGCGGTGACTCGGCCGAGCGCCGCACGGACGGGGAGGTCGGGCAGCTCCGGCAGCATCATCCCCGGCAGTATCAACCCCGCCGGTCTGCCCCGGGTCGGAGGAGTGGCGGGCACCTGCCAGGATCGCGCCATGACCTGGTTACCCCGCACCCTCGGTGTGCTCACCGCCGTCTACGGTCTGTGCACGCTGGTCAGACCCTCGATCTTCGCGAAGCCTGCCGGCCTGTCGGGCGACGAGTCGCCGAACCCGGTGGCGATCCTGGTGCGGGCCGTCGGGGTCCGGGACGTCGCCAACGGGGTCGCGATGGTGATGGCCCCGGCCGGACCGACGCTGCGACTCGCGATCGCCGCCCGGATCGCCGCTGACTTCGGCGACGCGGCGACCTTCGCGCTGAGTCCCAACGAGGACCCGTCGGCCAAGCGCAAGGCGATCGCGATCGGGGTGGGCTGGGGCGCGCTCAACGCCCTGGGTCTCGCGGCGGCCACGCGTCGCTGACACCACTTGCCCTGATCGGCAGCGGCCCTGCTCGCAGCGGTGCACACCAACAGCGGTATACACCAACAGCGGTGCACACCAACAGCGGCTCAGACCGGCAGCGGCGCCGGCGCGTCGGGCAACGGTGCCAGCAAGGACGGGCGGCCCGCCCTCCAACTCTCCAGCAGGAGATCTCCGAGCCGTCCGGCGAGGAACTCGCTGGCCCGGATGCCGAACACGACATCGGCGGCCAGGCCGGGCTCGGCGGCCAGCAGCGGTGCGACGACGCTGCGCCGCACGAGCTGCTCGTGCACCGCGTCGGCCTCGACGTGCTCGGCGTAGAACCCGCCACCGGGCAACCCCAGCCGGTCGAACGCGCGGACCAGGCGGTCCGAACCCGGGGACGACGTCAGCTCGACGGCGGCGAACTGGCCGATCAGTGCGCCGCGGAGCGAGCGGTGCAGCCCGCACAGCGACATGAGGTTGACCTCGGCCAGCGTCGAGCCGGGGACGGCGTCGAGGTAGGCGCCGTAGGTGTCGTCGAGGTCCAGCGCGCGCATCATCTCGGCGAACAGGTGGCTGTGCATGCGGTCCGGATCGCCGGCGCCGTACTCGTCGTGCTCGACGGTCACCAGCCCGGCCTTCGCGGGCCCGTCCAGCCGGGGGATGACGAAGGCCTGTGGGTCGGCCTCCTTGAGGTGATACAGCGAGCGGTGCGCGACGTACTCGCGCACCTGCCAGCGCTCACCGTCGCGGTGGAGGTGGTGCGACACGCCACGGGCGTCGACGGCCTCCACCAGCAGTCCGTGGATTTCCGCCGCCACGTCGTCAGCACCGTTGCCGGAGGCAGCCGGCACGTCGCGGCGCAGGGCGTCGAGGAAGACGCGCTCCAGTTCACGACGAGCGGCCAGCAGCGACGGGTCCCACTCGTGCTCGTCTTCGACGCCCGCGAAGCCCCGGTAGTGCATTTCGTAGAGGCAGTACAGGGCGAGCTGCAGGTCGCCGCCGTAGGGCTCGACTCCGGCGGTGCCGGGGTGCGCCACCACGGCGGGGACGGTGGCACGCAGCGCCGCGATCACCGCGGCGGACAGCGGGCCGCGCGGGGTGGGGAGTTCAGTCATGACTTTCTTCCTGGGTGCGCACCTTGCGCCGGTGGCTGGTGTCGCAGAACGGCTGACGGCGACTGCGACGGCACACGCACAGCGCGGTGACCGCTCGGTCGGACCGCACGCGTCGCCCATCGGGCAGCTCCACCTCGACGGGACCGGCGACGAGCAGCGGCCCGTCGTCGGTGATCGTCACGCGGGTGAC
>JAYSXW010000346.1:0-34754 GCA_043716935.1 Pseudonocardia sp. | reverse complement strand
CTTGACGATGTCGACACCCGTGGTCGCCTCCGTCACCGGGTGCTCCACCTGCAGCCGGGTGTTGACCTCCAGGAACGTGAGCAGCCGCTCCTTGGGCTCGTAGAGGAACTCGACGGTGCCCGCGTTGACGTACCCGGCGGCGCGCGCGAGGGCCGCGGCGGACGTGCACAGCAACTGCTCCTGTTCCGCGTCCAGCACCGTGGACGCCGACTCCTCGATCACCTTCTGGTTGCGCCGCTGCACCGAGCAGTCACGGACCCCGAGCGTCCAGACCTCGCCGGTGGTGTCGGCCACGATCTGTACCTCTACGTGCCGGCCCCCGCTGATGGCCCGCTCCAGGAACACGGTGGCGTCGCCCGCGGTCTTCGCCGCCTCCGAGCCCGCCCGCTCGAACGCCTCGGCGAGCTCCTCGGGCCGTTCGACGCGGCGGATGCCGCGACCCCCGCCGCCCGCGGTGGCCTTGACCATCAGCGGGTAGCCGATCCGCTCTGCGTGTTCACGCGCGGCGGCGAGGTCGGCGACGGGCCCGTGGCTCCATCCGGCCAGCGGCACGCCGACCTGTTCGGCCAGCTCCTTCGCCGCGATCTTGTCCCCGAGCCGCTCCATGACCTCCGGCGACGGCCCGACGAACACGACGTCCAGCTCGCGACACAGCCGCGCGAAATCGGCCTTCTCCGACACGAACCCCCAGCCCGGCCACACCGCGTCGGCGCGGGCGACGCGCAGGGCCCGCTCCAGCTCCGCGTAGTCGAGATAAGGGCTCGCGCCCATGTGCTCGGGATCGTCGGGGCCGATGAGGACGGCCTCGTCGGCCTCCCGGACGTACATCGCCTGCCGGTCGACGGCCGTGTACAGCGCGATCGTGGTGAGGTGGTGGCGGGCCTCGGCGTTCCACTCCCGCACCGCCTGGATCAGCCGCATGGCGGGTTCACCCCGGTTGACGATGGCGACCCGCCCGAACTGCGTCACGCTGCTCCCACTCCCGTTTGTCGACGCCGATGACTGCCCACCGACCAGCACCACCCAACTCGCTCGCCCCACCGTCGCACAACCGGCGAGCGGGGGAACAGCCATGATGGGTCCATGCCGACCGTGGCCCGCGAGGGACTGGAGTTCGACGTCCACACCCATGGACCCGCCGAGGGCGACCCGGTGCTGCTGCTGCACGGTTTCCCGCAGCGCGGCACGTCGTGGGACGCCGTCGCCGCCCGGCTGGCGGCGGCGGGCCACCGGACGCTCGCGCCCGACCAGCGCGGCTACTCCCCGGGCGCACGGCCGTCCGGGCGCGGCGCGTACGTGCTCGACGAGCTGGCGGCCGACGTGCTCGCCGTCGTCGACCAGTTGGTGGCGCCGGGGGCGCGCGTCCATGTCGTCGGGCACGACTGGGGGGCGGTCGTGGCGTGGCGGCTCGGGTCGCGCCACGCCGACCGCGTCCGCTCGCTCACCGGCGTCTCCGTGCCGCCGCCGGCGACGTTCCTGCGCTCGCTCGTGACGTCCCGGCAGGCGCTCGCGTCCTGGTACATGGCGGCTCTCCAGCTGCCCGTGCTGCCCGAGCGGCTGCTGAGCCGATCCGGCGTGCTCGCGAGGGTGCTGCGACGGGCCGGGCAGGGGCGAGCCCAGGCCGAGCGCGACGCCGCCGCCTTCACCTCGTCCGAGGCCGTGACCGGGGCCGTCAACTGGTATCGGGCGCTACCGCTGTCCGGACCCGCGCTCCGGGAGCCGAAGATCGCGGTGCCCACCCTGTTCGTCTGGAGCGACGGCGACACCGCCCTCATCCGCGCGGGCACCGAGCTCGCCCACCGCGAGATCACCGGCCCGTTCCACTACGTCGAGCTGCGCGGGGTGAGCCACTGGATCCCCGACGAGGCCCCCGACGCCCTGGCCGACCTGATCCTGGCCCACCTGACGGCCTACCCGGAGTGACTCCCCGCCGCCGCCGGCGGCGGTGGCCGCGGTGCCGGCACCGCACTCAACACGCTCGCACACACCCCGGGTGGCCGGCACACATCGTCGGCCGTGTGTACCGGCCAGCCGGGGTGTGTGCCGGCACCGGGAGGTGTGGGCCGGGTTGGCCGTCGCCTAGTGTTCCGGGATGGAGGTTTTGGCCGGTCGCGTGCTGCTGCAGCCCCGCGACCTGGAGCGGAGCCTCGCGTTCTACCGCGACGTCCTGGGGCTCGGGATCGCCCGCGAGTTCCCCGGCGGCACGGTGTTCTTCCTCGGCGGCGGGTTCCTGGAGCTCTCCGGGCACACCACCTCCCCTTCCGGGGAGGCGGTGGCGTTGTGGCTGCAGGTTCGTGACCTCGACGCCGCCGCCCGCGAGCTGGCCGGCCACGTCGTCCGCGGGCCGCGCCGTGAACCGTGGGGCCTGCACGAGATGTGGGTCGCCGACCCGGACGGCACCCGGATCGTCCTGGTCCAGGTCCCGGCCGACCACCCCATCCGCCGCGACCCCCGCACCCCCTGACCCCCGCACCCCCTGACCCCCGCCCCGCTCGCCGCCCCGCGCCCGCGTCCCGCGCCCGCCCCTCGCCCCGACTTTGCTTTGCTGCAAAGGTCGACGGGCGGTCAGGACGGCCGGGAGGTCGCGGCCGAGGTCTTGCCCTCGACGTTCTGCTTGATGTGCGCCAGGGCCTCCAGCAGGCCGCTGGTGACGGCCGGGCCGTCGACGTGCTCGGTGTGCAGCCGGGGTGTTCGCCACCCTGCTCGACTCGGCCGCCGGGTGCGCTGTGCCCACCACCCTCCCGGTGGGGGCGCGCTGCACGAGCCTCGACCTGTCGGTGAAGTTCCTGCGGGGGCTCACCGTGGGTTCCGGGCCGGTGCGGTGTGAGGGGCTCGTCGTGCACGCCGGCCACCGGACGGCGCTGGCCGAGGCCCGTCTGCTCGACGGCGAGGGGCGGCTCTGCGCGCCCGCGACGAGCAGCTGCCTCGTGACGCGGTAGGGCTTGACTCTGGACGTAATACAGTATTCAAACTCTGTACAGCATCCAGAGTCAATGCGGAGCCCGTCGTGCTGACCATTGATCCCACCAGTTCCCCGGACCGCACCGCCCGGACCGCACCGGCCCCGACCGCGCTGCCGCCGGCATTACCGCCGCCGTGCTGTTCACCGGCGCCTTCGCCCTGTTCGGCGTCACGTCCGACTACCCGCCGTGCTCGACGAGGGCGCCGCGCAGATCCTCACCCGCTTCGCCGCGGCGGGCGCTCCGACCCGCGGCCTCTGGTAGGTGATGCCGCTGGCCTCGCTGGTGTTCGTCCCGCTGGCCGTGCTGCTCGACCGTAGTCTCGCCGCGCGGCTGCCCCGGCCGTCGACGTTGGTCGACGTTGCGGTGGTCGTGGGCGTTCTCGCCGGGGTGGTGCAGGCCGCCGGCTTCGCCCGCTGGACCTTCGCCGTGCCTTACCCGGCCGAGACGTTCACCGACCCGGCGTCGAGCCCGGCGACGCGCGACGCGGTGCTCGTGGTGTTCGACGTGCTGCACCGCTTCGTCGGCGGCGGTCTGGGGGAGCACCTCGGCTTCGGGCTCACCGCGGTGTGGACGGCGGCGGTCGCGGTGCTGCTGGCGCGGACGCCCGGCGTGCCCCGACTCGTCCCGGCGGCCGGGCTGCTCGCGGCGGCCATGTTCGGCACCGGCGTCGTGGAGCTGACAGGCGCGAGCTGGCCGTCGCTGCCGGTTGCCGCCGGCTACCCGCTGTTCGCCCTGTGGCTGGTGGGTGTGGCCGTCGTGCCGCTGCGGCGCCGGCCCGCCGAGGTGATCACCACCCGCTAGCGTTCGCGCCGTGGCCCACCCCCTGCTGCCCGCGTCGGCCGAGTTCGTCGCCTTCTGGACCGAGCGGCGGCTCGCCACGCTGGTGACGCTGCGCCGCGACGGCAGCCCCCACGTGGTACCCGTCGGCGTCACGCTCGACGTCGAGGCCGGGCTGGCCCGGGTGATCTGCACCGGCGGCTCGCAGAAGGCCCGCAACGTCGAGGCGAC
Organism: Pseudonocardia sp.; assembly: GCA_043716935.1. Taxonomy (GTDB): domain Bacteria; phylum Actinomycetota; class Actinomycetes; order Mycobacteriales; family Pseudonocardiaceae; genus Pseudonocardia. Next base: position 30,783 of record JAYSXW010000346.1, on the reverse strand, counting down.
GGGGATCGCGGTGGTGTCGCAGGTCGACGGCGCGCAGTGGTCCACTCTGGAGGGCGACGCGGTGGTCAGCGCCGGTCCCGACGCCGTCGCCGAGGCCGAGCGGCGCTACACCGCGCGCTACCGGCAGCCACGGGTCAACCCGGAACGCGTGGTCATCGAGATCAGCATCCGACGGGTGCTGGGGCCGCTCTAGCCCCGGCGGCCCCAGCGGGGCACACTGACGCTGGCTTTATCGTTACAGGATCACATCTGCCGTAGGGGAGTGCCGTGACCAGCGTCTTCTCGGACGACCATCGCGCGGAGATCGTCGACCTGCCCCACGCGCGGACGACGCCCGACCTGACCGTCGCCACGCTCGGCGAGCCGCGCATCACCTCGCCGATGGCGCCGCTGCTCGACGCCCGGCGCACCACCGAGCACTACGTCGACGAGCACGACCGCGTCCTGTTCGACGACACCCTGGCCCGCATCACCGCCCGCGGGGTGCCGGCGTCCGAGCTGCCGGCGATGGAGCCCTGCGGACCCCGTCGCAAGATCTACTTCGACCCGGCCAAGACCCGTGCCGCGATCGTCACCTGCGGGGGGCTGTGCCCCGGCCTCAACGACGTGATCGCCGGCCTCGTCCGCACCCTGACCTACCACTACCGGGTACGGCGGGTGGTCGGCATCCGCAACGGCTATCAGGGGTTCTGCGCCGACTACGGCCACGACGTGGTCGATCTGACGCCCGAGAGCGTGCGCGACATCGCCACCGACGGAGGCACGGTGCTCGGCACCTCGCGCGGCCCGCAGGACCCCGAGGAGATCGTCGACTGCCTGGAGCGCCTGCACGTCAACATCCTGTTCGTCGTCGGCGGGGACGGGTCCATGCGCGGCGCCATGGAGGTGGCCGCCATGATCGCCGAGCGGGGCCTGCGGATCTCGGTGGTCGGCATCCCGAAGACGATCGACAACGACATCCCCTACATCGACCAGAGCTTCGGCTTCCAGACCGCGTTCAGCCTGGCCAGCGACGCCATCCGGGCCGCGCAGGTCGAGGCGAAGTCGACGGCGAACGGGATCGGGCTGGTCAAGCTGATGGGGCGGCACTCCGGCTTCATCGCCTGCTACGCGGCGCTCGCCCGCAGCGGCGCCGACGTCGTACTCATCCCGGAGGTGCCGTTCACCCTCGACGGTGCCGACGGCCTGCTGGCGCACCTGCGACGGCGGGTGTCCGAACGCGGGCACGCCGTCGTCGTCGCGGCGGAGGGGGCCGGGCAGGAGCTCCTGGGCAATGTCGAGGGGCGGGACGCCTCGGGCAACGCGAAGCTCCAGGACATCGGGCCCTACCTGCGGCGACGCATCGGCGACCACTTCTCCGACGCCGGTGTGGAGACCTCGATCCGCTACATCGACCCGAGCTACGCCATCCGCAGCGTTCCGGCCAACCCCTACGACTCGGTGTACTGCGTGCGCCTGTCGCAGGCCGCCGTGCACGCGGCGATGAGCGGGCGGACGGAGATGGTGGTGGGCCGCTACCGGCGCCGGTTCGTCCACATCCCGATGGCCGCAGCGGTCAGCCGACGCAACCAGGTCGACCCCCACGGCGATCTCTGGCTGGCCGTACTGGAGTCCACCCAACAGCCGGTGCACTTCGGCTGACACGCCTCTAGCCACCGAGGCTCAGCACCCCGAAACCCGCCACGACCAGCACGAGGCCGACCACGCCGCACGCGTTGATCCGCTCGCCACAGTGCAGGCCCGGGGGTAGGGCGACCCCGCCGCGCCGCACCCCCGGCCTCATTTCGGCCCGCGCACCTCGCGGCGGAGGATCTTGCCGGTCGGGCCCTTGGGCAGGGCGTCGACAATCCAGACGGTCCGGGGGTACTTGTAGGCCGCCACCCGCTCCTTGACGAACGCCACCAGCTCCGCGGGCTCGGCCGACTGCCCCGGCTTGAACGCCACCGCGGCCCCGACCTCCTCGCCCAGCTCGGGATGCAGCAGGCCGACCACGGCGGCCTCCGCGACGGTCGGGTGCTCGTAGAGGGCCTCCTCGATCTCGCGCGGGTAGACGTTGTAGCCGCCGCGGATGATGAGGTCCTTCTTGCGGTCGACGATCGTGAAGTAGCCGTCGGCGTCCTTCGTGGCGATGTCACCGCTGCGGAACCAGCCGTCGGGGATGGCCTCGGCGGTGGCATCGGGTCGTCCCCAGTAGCCCTTCATGACGTTCTCGCCGCGGATCGCGATCTCGCCGGGCTCACCCTGAGCGACCTCGTGGCCGTCGTCGTCGACGACCTTCATCTCGCAGCCGGGCACCTCGACACCGATCGACCCCGGCTTGCGTTCCATGCCGGGCTGGTTGAACGACGCCACGGGCGAGGTCTCCGACAGCCCGTAGCCCTCCAGCACGATGCAGCCGAACCGCTCCTCGAACGAGCGCAGGACCTCCACCGGCATGGCGGAACCGCCGGTGATGCACGTGCGCAGCGACGACACGTCGGCGGACTCGGCCGACTCGTGGTGCAGCATGCCGGCGTACATCGTCGGGACGCCCTCGAACACGGTGACGCGGTCGCGCCCGATGACCTCCAGGGCCTTGCCGGCGTCGAAGCGGGGGATGAGTGTCAGACACGAGCCGGTGCGCACCGACGCGTTGAGCCCGCAGGTCAGCCCGAACACGTGGAACAGCGGCAGGCAACCCATGATCACATCCTCGGGCGTGGTCTGGATCAGTGCGCTGACGGTCGTCGAGGCGTTGCTCGCCAGGTTGTGGTGGGTCAGCTCGGCGCCCTTGGGCTGTCCGGTGGTTCCGGAGGTGTAGAGGATCACCGCCGTGTCCTCGTCGTCGCGGTCCACCGCGTCGGGGGCCGGCGAGGCGTCGCCGAGCTGCTCGGGCGTGGGGCCCAGGGCCGGTACGACCACCGAGCCGATGCCCACGGCCCGTGCCGCCTCTGCGACCGCGCTTCCGCCGCCGTCCCAGCCGAACACCAGCGACATGCCGGAGTCGCGCAGGTAGTACTCGACCTCGCGGGCCTTGAGCAGCGGGTTCATCGGCACCACCACGGCCCCGGCCAGCAGTGCTCCGTAGAACAGCACCGGGTAGGCGGGCACGTTGGGCAGCACGATCCCGACGCGGTCGCCCGGCGTGATGCCCTGCTGCGTCAGCATCCCGGCGGTCGCCGCGGCGGCCGCGTGCAGGTCCGTGTAGGTCAGGACGTGGTCGTCCAACCGCACCGCCGAACGGTTGCCGTGCTCCGACGCCGTCGTCGTGAGGTTGGCCGCGAGATTGGTCATGTCCCGACCCTAGATGACGCCGGTCACAGAATCAGCGGATCGCGGGGCAGGCCCAGGATCCGCTCCGCCACCTGGTTGCGGGCGATCTCGGACGTCCCGCCCGCAATCGTCAGACATCGTGACCACAGATACGACGCCGTGATCACCTCGTGGCCGCCCGTCACGGCCGCGGTGCCGGCCAACCGCATCCCGAGGCCCGCCATCCGCTGCGCGTGCTCGGAGGAGAACAGCTTCGACAGGTTGCCCTCCGGCCCGGGCTCGCTCCCGCCGACGGCCCGCTCGGCCTGGCGCAGCAGCAGCAGCTTCATCGTCAGTTCGTCGGCGACCAGCGCGCCGACCTCCCGCTCCGCGACGCCCGGGTCCGGCGCCACCGCGGTGAGCGGCAGCAGGTCCCACGCGTGGATCGGCAGCGCGCCGGCCCCGCCTCCGCCGATGGAGACACGCTCGTTGCCGAGCGTCGCGCGCGCCACCCGCCAGCCCTGCCCGACCTCGCCGACCACGCAGTCCTCCGAGCCAGCTCAGCGCGGGCAGCTTCTTCCACAGCGCCGGCAGCTCCTCGGCGGGTGTGTCGAGGACGGCGCGGGCGGCGGCCCGCTGGCCGGCGAGCACGGAGCGGGCGACGTCGGCGAGTGCGCCGTGATCGTCGGTGATCGCGAGGGCCACGGGGGCCTCCGTCCGGTGCGCCACGCGCACTCATCTGTGGACGCACAGCGTCGACGGTGCGCGGAGGGCGCAAGCGCGCGCGGGGCGGGAACGGGTGCGTGCGCCTACTCGCCGTGCCAGACCGGCGGCCGCGCGTCGCGCGTGACCGGCGGGGTGTCGAGCGAACGCAACGGGCCTCCCTCGGACGTCGGGTCGACAGTATCCTCGAACAGCTCACAGGTATCGGTCCGGAACTGCAACGGAGGAGTTCGTCATGCGGGACGCAGCGATCGTGGAGCAGGTGCGCGAGCCGGTCGACAAGCGGGGAGGTGGGCCCGCCGGGACGCCGACCCGTTCGGCAAATCGTTGCTCGCCCGCCACGACGGGGTGGTGCCGAACCAGGGCGGCAGCGGCCAGGCCGACGCCACGATCCTCGAAGTGCTGTCATCCCCCGCATGATCGATGACGCGATCCCGGCCCCCGGGCCGCTCACGGGGATCGTCGTCGCCGACTTCTCCCGCATCCTCGCCGGCCCCTACGCAACGATGCTGCTCGGCGACCTCGGCGCGACGGTGATCAAGGTCGAGGGCCCGGGAGCGGGCGACGACACGCGCACCTGGCTCCCGCCGACCACCCTCGACGGCGCGGCCACCTACTACCTGTCGATCAACCGCAACAAGCACTCGATCGTCCTCGACCTCACCGACGCCGACGATCTCGCGCTCGCCCGGCGGCTCGCGGCCCGCGCCGACATCCTGATCGAGAACTTCAAACCCGGCGGGTTGTCGCGCTTCGGTCTCGACCACGCGTCGGTCTCGGCGGGTAACCCCGGCGTTGTCTACTGCTCGATCAGCGGCTTCGGTACCCACGAGGGCGCCCCGCTCCCGGGCTACGACCTGCTCGTCCAGGCCGTCTCCGGGCTGATGAGCCTCACCGGCGACGCCGACGGTGAGCCGTTCCGGGCCGGCGTCGCGGTGTTCGACGTGATCGCGGGCCTCCACGCGGCCGTGGCGATCCTGGCAGCACTGCACCACCGCGACGCCACCGGCGAGGGCCAGCTCGTCGAGACCAACCTGCTGTCGGCGGCGCTGTCGGGGCTGGTGAACCAGACCTCCGCGGTGCTCGCCGGCGGCGTCGTCCCGGGGCGGCTGGGCAACGCGCACCCCAGCTTGTTCCCTTACGAACCGCTGCCCACCGGGGACGGCGAGCTGATCGTCATCGCCGCCAACGACCATCAGTTCCGGCGCCTCGCGCTCGCCCTCGAAGCGCCGGAACTGCTCGACGACCCGCGCTTCGGTTCCATGCCCGACCGCAACGCCCACCGTGACGAGCTGCGGCCCCTGCTGCTGGCCCGGCTGGCGACCCGCAGCGCGCAGGAGTGGTTCGAGATCCTCACCCCCGCCGGCGTGCCGTGCGGGCCGATCAACACCGTCGAGGAGGGCCTGGACCTGGCCCGGCGCCTGGGACTGGAGCCGGTGGTGGAGCCCGGTGGCGTCCCGAGCGTCCGCAACCCGGTGACGTACTCGGCCACGCCGGCGTCCTACCGGCGTCCGCCGCCCGACCTGGACGCCGACGCCTCATCGGTGCGCGCCTGGCTCCTCGGCACCTGAGCGAACGGCACTCCGGGGTGCCGTTCGCTCAGGCCGGGCTCAGTTCCCTCCGCCGAAGGGGTTCTGGCCGCCGAACGGGTTCTGACCGCCGAAGGGATCGGTGCTTTCCCCACCGCTGCCGGTCGTCGCGGCCTGGTCGGGCTGGCTGCCGAGCGTGACGTCGACCGTGCGGGTGGTGGTGCCGCTGATGAGGGTCAGCGTGACCTTCTGGTTCGGGGCGTTGGCGCCGATCCGGGCGATGAGGTCGGAGAAGTCCTCCACGGTCGCGTCTCCGACCTTCGTGATGACGTCCCCGGCCTTCAGCCCGGCCTGGTCCGCGGGGGAGCCCGCCTGCACGGCGCCGAGCCGCGCGCCGGTGCCCGATCCGGTCTGCCCGGCCGCAGTCGCGTTGCCCTGCACCCCGAGCACCGGTTTGGTGGCCTTCCCGGAGCTCATCAGCTCCTGCGCCACCCGCTTGGCCTGGTCGATCGGGATGACGAACCCGAGCCCGACGCTGCCGTTGCTCTGCCCGCCGCCGGTGGCGATGGCGGAGTTGATGCCCACCACCTGCCCGTCGAGGTTGACCAGCGGTCCGCCCGAGTTGCCCGGGTTGATCGGCGCGTCGGTCTGCAGGCCGTTGTAGACGACGCCCGAGCCGTTCTCGCCCGGCACCGCGACCGTGCGGTTGAAGGCGCTGACGATGCCGGTGGTCACCGTGCCGGTGAGGCCCTGCGGCGACCCGATCGCCACCACCTGCTGGCCGACCTCCAGGTCGCTGCTGCGCCCGAGCGTCGCCGGCGTCAGGCCGGTGGCGTCCTGCAGCTTGATGACGGCCAGGTCGTAGCTGGGCGAGGTGCCGACGACCGTCGCGGTGTGCTGGGTGCCGTCCGCGAGGGTGACGGTGATGGGGCCCGTCGAGCCGGCGACGACGTGGTTGTTGGTGAGCACGTTGCCGTCGGCGGTGAGGATGACGCCGCTGCCCTCGCCGGTGCCCTGCCCGGTGCGGACCCGGATGTCCACGGTGCTCGGCATCGCGATCGCCGCCGCGCCCGCGACGGAGCCCGGCACCGCGTTGGCGGCGTTCGTCGTCGACGGGGACGAGGTGAGGGTCGGGCTCGCGACGCGGCCGCCTTCGAGCAGGGCGTACGCCCCGCCGAACCCGGCGCCCCCGCCGACGATCCCGGCGATCAGCGCCGCGGCCACGATCCCGGCCATCGCGCGCTGCTTGCGCGGCTTCTCCGCGGGGGCGACGAGCGTGGGCGGCCCGGCGGGGGCGCCGTACGGAGCGTTGCCGTAGGGGTGGGCGCCGGACGGGCCGGAGCTGTAGGGATTCGACCCGTAGGCGAACGGGTTGGCACCGTACGGGCTTGCGCCCGGTCCACCGGCGGCCGGGCTGCCGGGAGGGGGGCTGCCGGGAGGGGGGCTGCCGTAGGTGGCCCCGCCGTAGCCGGTGCCGTACGGGGTGCCCGCCGCGGCCTGGCCTCCGTACGGCGGCCCGCCTGCCGGCCGGGTCGGGTGCGGGTCGTTCGGGTCGTTCGGCCGTCCGGCCTGGTCGGACGGAACGGGGTGCTGGTCGGCGCCGGCGCCCGCGTCCCGGCCCGGCTCCCTCTGCTCGTCGCTCATGACTACAGGGTGCCCAGTCAGCCTGGGAAGACCCTGAGATGTTGCTGGGAATCGGGTGCGGGGTGTCGCACGCCTCGATGGCTCGGTCGACGATCTGCTCCGGCGTGCCGATGAGGTGGGTGCGGAAGCCGTCGTCGTAGCGGACGAGGTCTTCGAACGAGGAGTCCGCCCACATGGCTCCCTGGTCTCCCGTCGAGTTCCGCGACCCGCTCGGGTCAGGCGCGGCGCCGGTAGCTGCGCACCTTCACGGTGCGTCCGACGCCCGCCAGATGCAGGGCGACACAGAGCAACCCCGCAGTGGTCAGGGTCGTGGCGGTGATGATCGAGACGCTGAACCCGGCGAGCTGGAAGACCAGCGCGAGCCCGAACAGAACTGCGGCGATGACGGCGACCACGTCGACTCCTTCTCGATCAGTGAGAACTTGTGGGCACCCATGGTGGGGGCGAACGAGCCCCGTTGCTGGGCTCGCGGCCGAACCGTGATGCGGAAGCCCCGGTCAGGATGCGACCCGGGCCCACGTCACAGCCAGGCGCCGCCCGACATGGCGGCGGAGCGGACACGGAAGCCGGCGGTGCCCTGGACGATGTTGCGCTCCAGGTCGCCGCGGGTGCGGCCGGTGGAGAGCACCGTCGGGCCCAGGGCGCGCGCGATCTCCTTGAGCACGGGCTGGGCGAAGCGGCGGCGGGCCAGGTAGGCGGCCACCTCGTCCGGGGCGGTCATCGCGTTGATGGCCCGGACGGCGGCGGCGACGTCGGCGGCGTCGACCGAGTTCGGCCCGGGTCGTCGCCGGGGCAGCGGCGGGGCCGAGTCCGGTCGGGCCGTGTCCGGGTGAGCGGAGTCCGGATCGGCCGTGTCGGCGGGACGGGGATCGGCGGCCCGTCGGAAGACGAGCTCCCCGCGGCCCGCGGCGAAAGCTGCGATGTCGGCGGCGGGAAGGTCGCGCAGCACCTCCGCGGCCCGCTGCAGCGCCAGCCCGAACGTGGTCTCGGACCGGGACACCGCCAGGGTGGTCACGGTCCTGCTCACGGCCAGGGCCGACTCGGTCCTGGCCGGGTCGGGGACGGACCCGCCGCGCGGGGCGGCGATGGTTGTCCCCACCGGCAGGGGGGCCGTGATCGTCTCGGTCATGCCGCGTCCAGATGGTCGGTGAGCTCGGAGACCAGCTCGCGCAGCTCGCGGGTGGCGGCCCGGCCGGTGCCGCCGAGGATCACGGGCACGCCGTGCTCGGGAGCGGGGCCGTAGACGGCCTTGCTGTCGCGGATGGTGGTGGTGAACGTGGGCACCCCGCGCGCCTCGATCCGGCTGATCACGCTGCGCTGCGCTTCGATGGGTTTGCCGTCGTTGTTCTGCACCATCGTGAAGATCACCGCAGCCGGCGGGCGCTCGATCGGTCCGGCGCCGCGGGCGTTGTACTCCTCGACGAAGTCCCTGATCTTCAGCCCGAGCGAGTCGATGCCGTTGGTCGAGAGGTAGTCGGGCTTGGTGGGGATCAGCAGCATGTCGCTGGCCGCCACCGCGTTCTTGGCGATCAGCCCGAAGTTGGGGGCGCAGTCGATGAGGACGACGTCGTAGCCGGCCAGCGACTTGTGCGCCAACGCCTCGCGCAGTCGACCGTGCATGGTCGCGAAACCGTCCGGATCCAGGAGCAGGTGCGCGGCGAGCGCGGTGTCGACGTCCGCGAGATCGCGGTGAGCAGCGATGATGTCGACCTGGCCGCCGCCGCGGCGCAGCTTGTCGTGCACCCGCGGTGGTGAGGCGATCAGCGACTCCGGGCTCTCCAGCTCCTCGCCCTCGCCGAGGCCGTCGTACCAGTGCTTGATGGTCCGGCTCGGCAGCAGCGCGTCGGTCCACTCGTCCTGGGTGAAGAACGAGATCGTGAGGCTGGCCTGTGAGTCGAGGTCGAGCAGGAGGACCTTCTGGCCTCGGGCGGCGAGCCCGGCCCCGAGGTTGGCGGTGAGGGTGGTCTTTCCCACCCCGCCCTTGTGGTTGATGACCGAGACGACCTTCACCCGTTCTCCTCCGGTTGCCCGCGACGCAGGGTGAAACGATGCCACACGGTCGGTGTCGGGCCGTGCCCAGGTGCCGCAGGCCCGGAGGGCGGCCTCCATGGGTGGGACGGGCGTTGTCCGGGTGGACGGGGAACGGGGCCGGTCAACTACGGGCAGCTGTGGCGGTGTGCGCGAGGATCGCCTCCGCCAGCGGGAGGAGCACCGCCGGGGCGAGGGCGTGGCCCAGGCCGGTGATCGTCACCAGGCGGGCACGGCCCAGAGCGTCGGCCAGCAGCGTGGCGGTGGGCGGCGGGTGGACCGGATCCTCAGGCCCCTCGATCACCAGCACCGGCACCGTGACGGCAGCGAGCTCGGCCCCGCGCTGCGGCGCCGTCAGGTCCATCGGGGCGGGTTCGGCGTGGCCGGTGTGCGCGATCACGCGCTGCTCCATCGCCCGGAAGCGGTCGGCGTCGAAGGGCCTTCCGGTGCCGTGCAGTACCCGCCAGTGCTCCACGCGCCACGCGAGCTCGCCGTCGTCGTCGCGCGGGTCGTCCAGCTCCGCCCACAGACGCCGCAACTCCGGAGTCGGGCCGGGAGGGATGGCGCCACCCGCACCGGGCAGCGGCGCAGCGCACAGCAGGGCAGCGGTGATGATGCGGTCGGGATGGTCGAGCAGCAGCAGCTGCACCGGGAGACCGCCCGTGGACAGGGCGACGACGTGGGCACGCGGTACGTCGAAGGCGTCGAGCACCGCGAGGGCGTCGGCGGCGAGAACGGCCGCGTCGTGGGGCGGTTCGCCGGACGCGCGTCCGGTACCGCGGTGGTCGTAGCGGATCACCCGGTGGCGCCGCGCGAGCAAGGCGAGCAGCTCGTCGGGCCACACGAGGCCGGACCACGCGGCACCCATGACGAGCAGGAGGGGCTCGCCCGGCCCCGGGACGGCCTGCGCCCGGACCCGGATTCCCGCAGCGATCTCGATGTCGACACCATCCACGGGATGTGAGCCAAGCACCCCGCCCGCCCCCGGTCGCGCCCGGGGGCCGGCCGACGGGCTACTTGAGGGCGTCGAGCAGCGCCTGGCGCTGACGGTCGCCGAGGCCGGCGGCCCGCCGCGATACGTCGATGCCGGTCTGTTCCAGCAGCGCGGTGACCTTGGCCGGGCCGTAGCCGGGCAGGCTCTTGAGCAGGTCGGCGACCTTGGTCTTGCCGACGATCGTGTCGGACTTGGCCCGGCCGAGCACCGCGGGGATCGTCTCCTCGCCGCTCGCGATCCGGTCGCGCAGCTCCTTGCGCGCCGTGCGGGCGGCTGCGGCTTTCTTGAGGTAGTCGGCGCGCTGCTCGGGGGTGAGCGTGGGCAGTGCCATCTCGTGGATCTCCTCTCCGTGCGTCCACCCGGAATGGGTGTTCACGCAGGTCATATTCCCCGTAAAGCCTGACAGAACCGCGCAACGCCACGCGGGCGACCCCTGTGATCGGCGCGGTGAGCCGCATCGGGTGCCTTCTTACCGGGTGGGAACGCCGCACTAACGATGTGCGAGCGCAGGCCTCGCCGGGCCCCGCCGCGGAGCACTCTCGGCCGCGACCACCCACCACGGCCACCAGCGAGGGCCACCGGCGAAGGCAGGGCACCATGGGCGCGTTCGACCCCGATCCCGCACCCCCACCCCATCCCCACCGTGCACCGCGTCGGAGCCGGCGGCCTCGGCGCGTTCCTCGTCGCCTTCGGCTTCGGCGGCCTCGCCCTGGCCCCGGCGTTCATGTCGAACACCGGACCGGTCGTGATGGGCCTGTCGACCGACGGCCTGCTCTCGACGCTCTCGCCCGTCGTCGGTGTCTTCCTGGTCGGAGCCGCGGTCCGCGGCGGCCGGACGGCATCGACGGCTGCGGTCGCCGTGGGATGCCTGTTCCTGTTCTCCGGCCTCGGCAACGTCCTGGTGCTCGACACCTACGCGGGCGCCGACGCCGTCACCGGTCGGCCGCCCGCCCGCACCGACGCGATGATCATGAAAAGTAGCAGCCCGATCTGCTCGCCGATCGACAGCGGCTTGTTCAGCGCGCCGGCGATGAGCAGCGACGCCATCGTCGGATAGGTCGCGGTGCCGTCGAGGTTGAACGAGTAGCCGGTCGGCACCGTGATGCCGACGACCGGGTCGGGATGATGTCCAGCAGGAAGTCGGTGGTGCCCGCCGCGGGCGGCGCGTCGTAGGGCTTGACCGCGCCGAGGTCGAGGTCGAGGCCGCTGCCCGGCTTGAGGATGTTGCCCACCACCAGGCCGATCGCGAGCGCCACCGTCGACATGGCGAGGAAGTAGCCCAGGGCCAGGCCACCGACGCGCCCGACCTTCGCGGCTTGGCGGATCGAGCCGATGCCAAGCGCGATCGTGCAGAAGATGATGGGCGAGATCATCATCCGGACCATGGCGATGAACGCCTCGCCGAGGGGTTTCAGCGATGTGGCGAACCCCGGGGCGAGGATCCCGACGGCGGTTCCGGGCCCGACGGCGACGATGACCGCGAGGTGGAGAAAAGCGGGTCGGGTCGCGCCTGATGGGGGTCCGGTGCTTGCGGTGTCGGACACGGGGGCCTGACGGACCGACGGCGGCGGTGTACGTCGGCCAGGGAGTCTGACCGCCGACGTGCCGCCGCCGCTACCTGCAGGAATCGGCGAGTGACGTCGGGGTCTCCGTCGGCGGTGGCGCCTTACCGGAGGCGGCTCCGGTGGCCGGGCCGTTGCCGCTGACCGCCGGCGAGGAGGTGCCAGCGCCCGCGGCCGATGTCGGGGCCGCGGCGGTGCTCGCCGGCGCGGGTGGGGCGGCGACCGCGGCCCGGACGACGTCGCGCATGCGCGGGAAGTTCGGGCGTCCGGTGTTGAAGCGGCCGTCGCCCTCGGCGGGATCGGACAGGTTCGGATCGAACGAGACGCTCTCCAGCGCCAGCTGCTCCGAGCCGGCCAGGTCCACCAGCTTGGGCAGCACCTGCTGCGGGATGTTGGTCGACACGCTGTTGGTGGTGGCGGCCGCGATGGCCTGGAAGTTCGCGAGCAGGTCGGCCGGGCTCTTCTGGGTCAGGACGTTCTGCAGCAGGCAGCGCTGGCGGCCCATGCGGGTGTAGTCGGTGGAGTCGGTGCGCGAGCGCGCGAACGCCAGCGCCTGCGCCCCCGTGAGCTTTTGCACCCCGGCCGGCACGTACCCGTCGGGCTTGACGCGCTTGCCGCTGGGCAGGATCCCACCGATCGGTACGGGTTGGGGGCCGACGTCGACGGTGAGCCCACCGATGGCGTCGATGATCGACGCGAAGCCGGCCATGTTGACCTCGACGTAGTAGTCCAACTGCAGCCCGAGCATGTAGGAGACGGTCTGGTGCAGCAGGTTGAGCCCGGGGTCAGCGGTCGGCGTGGTGGGCGCGAGGTCGGGGTGCTCGCGGCCGTAGGCGTAGACGGCGTTGAGCAGGTAGTTGCCCGACTCCGGGTCGGACCGGTCATGGAAGCCGTCCGGGAAATCTTTCGCCATCGGCGACCCCGGCGGGAACTGGGCGTACCCGATGTTGCGGGGCAACCCGAACAGGGTGGTGCGGCCGGTGCGGGTGTCGAGGCTGGCCACCATCATCGTGTCGGTCCGGGCCCCGATGCGGTCGGGGCCGGCGTCGCTGCCGACGAGCAGGACGTTGAGCCGCGGCTTGGAGATGGCCGCTTTGGCCTCGGTGCCCCCGCCGCCGGTGAACAGGGTCTCGATCACGTCCCGCTGCGAGTTCGTGAGCCGGGCCGCATAGCCGAACGGCGCAGCCACGGCCAGACAGAGCAGGCTCACGACGCCGATGCCGAGCACCCGCCGGCCCCCGCGCAGACCCCGTGGGCGGGCGAGGAACCACGTACGGATGATCACCGATATCCAGGTGGCGGCCGCCACGAGGAGCCCGACGAGCGCGCCGACGAGCACCGACGAGGACAGGGCGCTCTGCAGCAGCACGGTCCGGCCCGCGGACATGGCGAACACCACCACCCCGGCCACGAGCAGCAGGAACGTGGCGAGGATCAGGCCGCCGGTGCGGGTGTGGCGCAGCAGGAGATGCCCTGCGCCCGGCGCGATCGTGGCCGCCGCCGTGGCCCGCAACGCGCTGCCCAGCGTGCGCTGCGAACGACCTGGGCGGCCGGTGGCTGGGCGCGTGACGCTACGCCGGGGCTCGGCCGCTGAGCGCGCACCGGTATCGGACCGGGGAGCGGTGCCATGCTCGTCGGTGGCGGGGCGGGCAGCGGTGCCACGCTGGCCGGTGGCGGGCCGGGGAGCGGCACCGCGCTCGTCGGCGGCGAGGCGACGCGTCCGAGCGGTGGGGGGAACGCTGCGAGGCCGCGGTTCGGACCGGCGCCCAGGCCGGTGGGGCGGCACGGGTCTGGTCGGCTCGTCCACCGGCGAGCCTGCCGCGGCTCCGCGGCCCGGAACGCCGCGTCCCGACGGCTGCTCCCTGCGGGATCCGGGTACCGGTCGCTCACGCTGCGACCGGCCCGGCCACGGCTGCTGCGGGTACGCGACACGGCCGTCGTCCACCGCCTCCACCCCCTCCGTCGATCACCTGACACCAACAAGGTCCACACCGTCGATGATCACTTCGGTAAACGATTACATTGGCAACACCTGACACAGCAACCACACGGCCCAGCGGCAGGGCTAATTCAGCCTACAGCGAGTGACGAACCCCCGAACGACGGACCTCGTCAGGATGGCGTGCGGGCTTCCTCGGCGTGGACATCGGTCAGCTTCTCGGACAGGTCCCACAGCCCGCGCTGCACGTCGCGGTCGTGGGACGCGGCGGTCGAACCGACGGGCCGGGGCGCCCCGCGACTCTCGCCGAAGCCGTCGGGACCGATGTAGGAGCCGCCCGGGAGGTCGGGCACGGTGGCGGCATAGAGGGTCGGGAGCGCGCCGTCCTGCGCCGACTGCGCGACGAACCGGTTGAGCACCCCCATCACGGTGTCCTGGAAGGACTCGGTGTGCGACTGCAGGTTGGTGGCCGCGAACCCGGGGTGCGCGGCCATCGACCGCAGCAGCGAGCCGGTGGTGACGAACCGGTGCTGCAGCTCGTAGGCGAACATCAGGTTCGCGAGCTTCGACTGCCCGTAGGCGCCCCAGCGCTGGTAGCGGCGGCGTTCCCAGTTGAGGTCGTCGAGCCGGATCCGGCCGAACTGGTGGGCGCCGCTCGACAGGGTGACCACCCGATCGGTGATCCGGTGCAGCAGCAGGCCGGTGAGCGCGAAGTGCCCGAGGTGGTTGGTGCCGACCTGCGTCTCGAACCCGTCGGCGGTGCGGCCCTGCGGTACGGCCATCAGACCGGCGTTGTTGACCAGCACGTCGACCGGCCCCTCGACGCCCGCGGCGAACGCGCGTACCGAGGCCAGGTCGGACAGGTCGAGCTGGCGTACCTCGACCGAGCCGGTGAGGCCCGCCGCGGCGGTGGCACCCCTGTCGGTGTTGCGACACGCCATGATCACGTGGGCGCCTGCCCGGGCCAGCTCACCGGCCGCGGCGAGACCGATCCCGCTGTTGGCCCCCGTGACGATCACGGTGCGGCCGTTCTGGGGGACGATGTCGGCGGCGGTCCACCGGCGGGGGCTCATGGCCGCGACGATACGGACCGTTCCCCGGGGACGCAGGAGAGGTGGGTGGCCCCGCGTGCGGAACGGGAACGGCACGGCCGCCGTGCTGGTGTTGGCCGGCGGCAGCGGCACCCGCGTCGGGGCGGGGCGCAACAAGGTCTACCTGCCGCTGGCCGGTCGGCCGGTGATCGGCTGGTCGCTGGCGACGTTCGCCGGAACACCCGGGATCGGGCCCGTCGTGCTCGTGGTGCGGGCGGGCGACGAGGACCTGGCCGCGGGGCTCGCCCCGGAGACGGTGATCGGCGGCGGCACCCGCCAGGACTCGGAGCTGGCGGGCCTGCGCCATCTCGCCGGGCGCATCCGGTCCGGCGTGATCGACACCGTGCTCGTGCACGACGGTGCCCGCCCGCTGGTGGGTCGCGCGCTCGTCGAGGAGGTGCTGCTGGTGGCCCGGGCCGTCGGCGGTGCGGTGCCCGGACTGCCCCGCGACGATCTCGCCGCCGCCGGGCCCGACGACACCCTGGCCGGGCCGGCGGCGGCCGGGCTGGTGGCGGTTCAGACCCCCCAGGGCTTCCGCGCGCTCCCGCTGCTCGACGCGTACGAGGCCGCCGCGGTCGACGGCTTCGTCGGTACCGACACGGCCTCCTGCGTGCAGCGCTACGCCCCGGGCACGACGATCCGGGCGGTCCCGGGCGAGGAGGCCAACGTGAAGATCACCTATCCCCACGACCTGGCGGCGGCCCACGACCTGCTCGCCTCACGTGAGGACCCCCGCGCGTCGGAGCCGTGAAGGCCCCCGGCCGACAGCGTCATGGCTCCGACGCGTGCCCTCAGGGCTGACGGGCTTTGGCGCCCGTCGGGGTGACCGCCCACCAGCTGTCCTGCTCGCCGTGGCCGTCCGTCGCGCCGGGGGCGGAGTCGGCGGCGTGGCGGTAGACGGGCCAGCCGCCGATCGTCACCTGCTCCGAGCCGTCGTCGCGGATCACATTGCCGACCACCGACGGGTCGACGCCCTCCAGCACCGGCTCGGCGCCGGTCTTGTCCAGCACCGGCGGCCAGGAGCGGGCGCAGGCGTCGACGCAGGTGCTGGTCGGCGGCTTGGCGCTGTCGCCGTCGGAGCGGTAGAGGGTGAAGCCGAGCCCGTCGATCACGACGGTGCCGAGCCGGGCGGTGCTGTTGGCCGACAGGATCGTGTCGCGCGGCGGGGTCAGCTCGTTCGCCGCGGCGCGGGGGGCGCCGCCGTTGCCGCCGGAGCTGAGGCGGCTGCCGCCGTACGGGTCGCCGCCGGCGCTGCAGGCGGACAGCGCAACCACGGCGATCGCCACGACTGCGCCGGTCAGGACGGGAATGCGGAACACGGCGGACCTCCGGAGTGGCGAGCTGCTCTCGCCTGCCACACGGACCCGGTGGGCCGAGGGTTCACCGTGCGCCCGGGCCGTGGTGGACCCGGGCTGCTCGGCCGGGACGGACGGGCGGCCCGGCCACCGCACAGCGGCGACCGGCCACCAGTGACGGGGCGGAGCGGGGTGTCAGCCGGCCTGCCGCTGATCCTGCCGCTGCTGCGGGCGCTGGTCCTGGTGACCGTTCTCCTGCTGCTCCGAGCCGCGTCGGCGCGATGGCGTCGTGCTGCCGGCCAGCTCCGCGGTGAGCACTTCGGAGAGCCGGGCGAGCTCAGCACGGACGTCGGACTGCAGGCCGGTGAGCCGGGCGATCTCGTGGGCGGCCTGATCCCGCTCGCGTCTGGCGAGGGTCTCGGCGCGTAGCCGGGTCTCCTGCGCGGCGGCCTCGGACTCCTGGCGGAGCCGGTCGGCGGCGCGGGCTGCCGCGCTGTGCAGTTGCTCGGCCTGCTCGCGGGCGGCGGCGAGCTGCTCGGCGATGTGCTGCTCGCGGTCCTGCAGCTCGGCGGTGCGCTGGGCGGCCTGGGCGTCGAGCATCGATGCGCGGGCGATCAGGCTCTGCTCCACCTCGTGGCGGTGCTTCTCGGCGTCGGTGCGGGCGTGCTCGACGATCGCGGCCGACTCGCGGCTGGCGTGGCTGCGGGCCTCCGCGGCCTCGTGCTCGGCCATGCGCAGCAGCTTCTCGGCGCGGTAGCCGAAGCTGTCCTCGACCGAGACGGGCTCGACGTGCGCCGACTTCGCCCGCAGCTCCCGCAGCTCGACCTCGGTGGCCTCCGCGTGCTCGGTGGCCCGCTTGCGCGCCGTCGTGGCCTCGGAGAGATCGGACTGGAGGCGGGCGACCTCCTTGCTCTTCTCGGCGACGAACGCGTCGACCTGGCTGCGCTCGTAGCCCCGCAGCGACGTGTCGAAGCTGACGGGGGCGGCGTGGTGTCCGGAAGCCGGAGCGGTGGTGGCTGATGTGGCCACGGTTCACATCCTCTGTGTCTATCGAGTCGTCTGTCGAGTCGGTACGGGTTGGTCGGCGGCGGCACCACCGTCGGAAGCGCGGGGCCGTCGCGGCGGCGCGCCTCGACGGCCGCGATGTCGCGCAGCACGTCGGCGCGGTGCTGCTCCATCTCCACGACCAGCCGCAGGCGCTCGCTCATGCCGTCGACGGTGCTCGGGTGGGTGGAGAGCTCGGAGACGTGCAGCCGCAGGCGGCCCATCTCGACCCGCGCGTCGGCGGTGGCGGTCCGGGCGGCGAGGACCTCGTCGACCTCGCTCCCGAACCGGACGAACGCCTCGTCGACCTGGGTTCGGTCGTACCCGCGGCGGACCACGACGGAAGGAGCTCCGGCGGGCTCGGCGGCCATGGGCTGACGGCTCCTCGTCTGCGCAGAGGCACACGACCGCTGACGATCCGGTGGAGAACTTGCAACGGGGGGGTCGGGGGTTTCGTGGAATAGCAGGTGCGGCACGTGCGGGTGTTGCGAACGGGCGATGGTCACCCGGCCGTATCGACCTGTGGACAGGCTAACAGTATCGCCGGTGCAACCCTGCGGGTGTCTTCGTCACCCGCTCGGACTGCCACCGCCTCGACCACGACATTGTCCTCGTCACTCCGGACAGTCCGGTCGAACGGCCGCAACACACGACGAGCCCTCGGCTCCGGCCCGGGGCCGGGCCATGGACCGTGCCGGTCTGGAACCGGTCCTTCGGACAGGGCCCCACGGCGGTGGCTGTGAACCGGACCCGGCGCCCGTCCGACCTCGTGACCTCGATCAGGTCGCCGCTCTCCAGCCGGCGGAGCCCGGCGAAAGGTCGAACCGGGTGTCGTCGATCTCGCCGTCGGTCGATCGGAGCACGACGTCCGGCGGCGGGCCCGGAGCGCTGGCCACTGAGCATCCGGAGTGCGGCCGCGGCACACGTGTGTCCTGACGGCCTCGAACCCGCGGCGGCTGACGCGCTGAGCGGCGGCGACGTCGAGGTGCGGCTCGTCGACGTGCTGGCGGCGATGGCCGCCGACCTCTGTCTCACGCTGGCCCGCAGCCAGCGAGATACCGCCCGGTAGTCCGCCGATCGGTGGCGAGAATCGGCGCAGACGTAGGATCGTCCGAGATCAGAGCGCAATCACCGCGAGATCTGCACTACTCTCTCCGGCAATGAAACCGTTCGTGATCAACACCCACGGCCGCCTCGTTTTCCCGGCCAATTTTCTCGGTGACCTCGATTTCTCGGTCCTCGACACGCTCGACCGGTTCACCGCCGTGATCGGCCGCGACTTCGAGGCCAAGGCCCCGACCGGCACCGACATCCTCGAACGCGCGGACTCCGGGGCGTACCCCACGCGGTTCGAGCTGCTGCGTGATCTCGGGCAGAACATGTTCTGGGTCAACCGCTACTCGATGACGATGTACGACAAGCGGCCCACCCGCTGGCGTGATCTGGCGCGCCGCCGCGACGACGTCTTCCTGCCCGTGCTGACACCGTGGGAGGACGGCGAACGGAAGGTCGCGGCCGTCGAGCGCGCCTACCGCGAGCTGCCCGCCCGCTGGGACGCCGCGAGCGAGGACCGGATCTTCGGCCTGTTGTTCGAGGTCTTCCGGCACCGGCGCCACCACGCCACCGAGCTGCCCGCCGTCAAACCGACGGTGGCGGAGTTCCTGGCCCAGCCGGACGCCCTGACCTGGGTGCTGGCCGGCCAGGACCACGATCCCGACTTCCCGGTGTTCGGCTTCGGCGAGATCCTCGACGTCCACGAGCCCGTACCCGAGCTGGAGGCCCTGACCCGCTGGTCCATGGTGCTGCACAACCAGTACCCGTGGAACCGCGCCGGCACGTCCCTGCGACCGGCGTCGGAGATCGGCGACGACGACGTGGTGATCGCCTTCCACCCGCGCAACCGGGACGTCGCCGCATTCCTCGACCGGGTCCGTACCGGTCAGGCCCCCGCGCCGACCCGCTCCCGGCTGCCGGTGGAGCCGCGGCCGCCGGTCCGCCCGTTCCCGGCGATCATGGTGCGCGAGGCGTTCCGGGTGCAGCCTCGGATCGAGGCCCTCGCGATCTCCCGCGGTGAGCACGTCTGCACGAACGACGATGTCGTGCGCAACGCGAGCTTCTCCTGGTCGCCGATGGATGCCGCGGAGATCAGCGCGAAGACCGGCATCGACCAGCGCCGCTACACCGGACGCGACATCGAGCAGCTCGCTCTCGACGCCGCCACCGATGCGCTGGCCCACTCCGGTCGCCGCGCCGACGAGATCGGGGCCGTGCTCGTCGCCACCTGCACCAGCGACCGGCTGATCCCGTCCATGGCGACCTGGCTCTCGGGCGAGCTGGGGCTGCTGCAGACCCACTGCTCGGCCGACATCGTGGCGGCCTGCGCGGGGCTGCCCTACGGCCTGGCGGAGGCGGTGCGCCAGCTGCAGGAGGTGGAGCGCCCGGTGCTGCTGGTCTGCGTCGAGAAGTTCTCCGACAAGATCGGCAGCGTCCGGACGTCCCGGATGATCTTCGGTGACGGGGCCGCGGCCATGATCGTCGCGCCGGCGCCCGATGGCGAGCGCGGTAACGTCGACGTGCTGCAGACCTACGCAGGCGGCCCGGCGAGCCAGGTGAACTCGATCATCTGGCCCAACCGCGAGTTCGACAACGACCTCACCGTCTACGGTCCCGAGGTCAAGGCCCTGGTGGCCCGCTACCTGACGCAGATGATCTTCGAGCTCGGCGAACTCCCCGATCCCGACGACACGTCGCGCACGTTGCTGAGCTCGATCGACCTGATCGTGCCGCACCAGGCCAACAAGACGATGATCCTGGCGCTCGCGGAGAAGGCCGGGCTCTCGGCCGACCAGTTGTACTTCAACATCGACACCACCGGCAACGTCTCCGCCGCGTCCATCCCGATCGCGCTGTTCGACGCCGTGCGGGACAAGGCCATCACCGGCCCCACCCGGGTGTTCGCCCCCGGCTTCGGGGCCGGCGCCGTCGGCGGCTACGCGGTGCTGACGATCGACCCGTCCATCGTGGCGCCGGAGATCCCGTTCGAGGGTGGGTCCGGCGACCGGCCGGCCCGCACCCCCCCCACCACCAGCGACGACGTCCGCGTGGCGTTCGGCGAGTGAGCACCGAGGAGAGGTCATGACGGATCAGCGCGTAGCCATCGTCACCGGAGGTGCCCGCGGCATCGGCGCCGCCATCACCACCACCCTCGCCCGCTCCGGCGTGCACGTCGCGGCCGGGTACAGCACCAACGCCGACGCCGCGCAGGAGTTGGCGGGCAAGCTCGGGGCCGAGGGTGCGTCCGTGTC
The DNA here is from genome assembly GCA_043716935.1 of Pseudonocardia sp. Classification (GTDB taxonomy): domain Bacteria; phylum Actinomycetota; class Actinomycetes; order Mycobacteriales; family Pseudonocardiaceae; genus Pseudonocardia. The sequence goes on along the minus strand of JAYSXW010000346.1, from coordinate 10,398 downwards.
GGTGCACCAGGGCAACGTCGGCGTGCCGGACGACTGTTCACGCGTGGTCGGTGAGGTGCTGGAGCAGTACGGCCACGTCGACTACCTGATCAACAACGCCGGCATCACCGTCGACAAGACGGTGCGGAAGATGAGCGTCGACGACTGGCACGCCGTCCTGCGGATCAACCTCTCGGGCGCCTTCTACATGACGAGGGCCGTGCTCGACCACATGACGGCCAACGGGTTCGGCCGCATCGTCAACATCTCGTCGGTGATCGGGCAGACCGGCTCGGTGGGCCAGGCGAACTATGCATCCTCCAAGGCCGGCCTCATCGGGTTCAGCAAGAGCCTGGCGCAGGAGGTGGCCCGCAAGGGCGTCACCGTCAACTGCGTGTCGCCCGGCTACATCGAGACCGAGATGGTGGCCGCGATCCCGCCGGAGGTCCTGGAGAAGCTGCTAGCCGGCGTGCCCGTCGGTCGCCTCGGACAGGCCTCGGAGATCGCGCGCGCCGTCGCGTTCCTCGTGGACGACGACGCCGGCTACATCACCGGGTCGGTGATCTCGGTCAACGGCGGGCTGGACATGTAGGTCAGGCGCTGAACTCGATCGTGTGGTAACCGGTGGCGCCGTCGGGTACGGGGCCCTGCTGCTGCGCGGTCTGGGTGATGCCCCGGGTGTCGGTTGCGCGCACCTGAGCCAGGTGGCGGCCCGGCGCGACGGGCAGCGTCGCCCGCCACATGCGCCAGGTGTCACCGCTGACCTCGGTGGCGAGCTCTGCGACCCCCCAGACGCCATCATCGACGCGGACCTCGACGCGGCTGATCCCGTCGGGCTGCGACCAGGCGATGCCGGCCATCGTGACCTGCCCGTCTTTGACGCGGGCACCGGAGCGGGGCGCGTCGATGCGGGACTCGGTCTTGATCGGTGAGCGCTCCGCCCAACCCCGCTGCAGCCAGTACGCCTGGCGCGCCGCGAACGTCGTCACCTCCAGGTCGGTGACCCACTTGGTCGCCGAGACGAACCCGTAGAGGCCGGGCACCACCATCCGGACGGGGAACCCGTGCTCGGGCGGCAGCGCCTCGCCGTTCATGCCGACCGCGAGCAGCGCTCCACGGTCGGGCTCCATCAGGACCTCCACGGGCGTGCCGGCGGTGAACAGGCCGTCGCTGCTGGTGGCGAACAGCTGGTCCGCGCCGGGCGCCACCCCGACCTCCAGCAGGATCTGCCGCAGGTCCACACCGATGAAGTTCGACGTCGACGTGTAGTGGTCGCCCACCTCGTTGGACACGCAGATCATCGTGATCGTGCGCTCGAGCAGTGGCCGGGCGAGCAGGTCGGCAAAGGTGAGGGTGACCTCGCGGTCGACCATGCCGTGGATGCGCAGCGACCACTCCGACGCGGTGAGCGAGGGGATCCGCAGAGCGGTGTCGATGCGGTAGAAGTCGGCGTTGGCGGTGAGGAACGTGGGGGTGCCCAGCTCGGGGAACGCTGCGCCCACCGGGATTGCGGGGGCCCGTTCGGTGAGCGTCGCTCCCGCGATCAGGTCCGCGGCGGTTTCCCGGGCTCCGGTGACCCGGCCGCCGATGACCTGCCCGAGGCCGCCGGCGGCCAGCGCCCCGACCCCGACCGCGGTGGACGTGGCCCGCAGCACCGCGCGGCGCGACGACTCGGTGGCCCGAGCGACTCCGGAGGGCAGGGCCAGGGCGTGCAGCCGGCGCAGTACGGCCACGCCGGTGCCGAGCGCGGCGGCCGGGGCGAGCAGGTCGATCGGCGCGAAGGCCGGCGAGCTGATCACCGCGGCGAACCCGACGAGGCCGAGCACCGTCACCACGACCGTCCCCGGCCGGGACCGCTCCCGCGCCGCTAGGCCGGCCGTGGCGGCCACCAGCAGCAGGAGCAGCGCGGTGCCGCCGAGCAGGACGGGCTTGTCCGCCGTGCCGAACGTCGTCTTCGCGAACTCCACCAGCCACGCTGGCGCCAGCGCGATCGCGGCGTTGCCGACGGCGAGGAACGGCGACGACGCCGGCGACAGGAGCGCGGCCACCAGGTGCCCTACCCCGAGGGCGGCGCCGACCGCCAGGACGCCGATCAGCGCGCCGACGCCCGGCCGGATGCGGTCGGGGAGGGTGCGCGGAAGGGAACCTGTCGTGCTGGTGCTCACGTGCCCATCCTCGTCGCCGAGGCGGCCGGCCGGGGCCCGCGAGGCCTGACGAAAGTGTGGTGAACGCGGAATGGCGGGCCCATGTCCTCCGTTCTACAGGAAGTAGAAGGAGGTTCCGATGATGATCGACGAGCGCCCGGTGCTGATCACCGATGCGGCACGTTCCTACGAGGCCCAGCACGCGGCGCGCAGGCGCCGGTACGCGACGCTGATGGGCAGCAGGTTGGCGCTGTTCGTCCTGGCGGCGGCGGTGTACCCGATGTCGATGTGGCTGGCCGTCGGCCTGCTGGCCCTCTCGGTACCGCTGCCCTGGATGGCGGTGCTCATCGCCAACGATGCACCCGCCCACCAGCGGGAGGACCCGCACCGCCTCGGTGCCGCCACCCCGGTGAGCCAGCTGGAGACTCCCGGCCACGATGTGGTGGACGGGACGCCGTAGACGTCCGGTGATCATGCGCGCCGCGGACATCCTCGCGGTGCGGCCATCACGACAGCGGTGCGGCCTCCGGGTCCGCACGCTCGGTGGATGGGGCGTGCGGACCCGGTGAGCCGTCGATCAGCGGCGGGCCACCGCCCTCGCCGCGTTGACGATGCCCTCGCCGTACAGGCCGTTGACGGCCGTGGTGCCCTGGCAGATCGCGTTGAAGTCGGGAGTTCGACCCTCGTCGGTGTAGATCTCCGTGCCGCCGGCCGGGCAGGCGTGATCGGTGGCCGAGGCCTCCAGGATGCGGGCGACGGTGTCTGGTGCGAGCGACTTGCCGCCGCCCTTCGTCCGCCGTCCGAAGCGGTCGACGATCAACGCGGCGACCCCGGCGGCGTGCGGCGAGGCCATCGACGTGCCCTGCAGGTAGGTGTAGAAGCCACAGACGCCGCGATCGTTGCAGTACTTCACCGAGAAGTCGTCGACCGGATCGCCGTTTGCGTCCGCCAGCCCTTGGGTGATGGCGGCACCGAGCGGGTAGGACGACAGGACGAGGTTGCCCGGCGTCTGGTACGCGGGGGTGCCCACGAAGTCGCGGAACCAGCCGCCGGGCGCCGCGACGTCGACCTCACCGAGGCCGTAGTTGGAGAAGTCGGACTTGGTGCCCGACGGCCCGACCGACGACACGGAGATGACGCCGGGCGCCTCCGCGGGCAGGTCGAGGCAGTTCTTGGTGACGACCCGGTCGTGCGCGGCACCGTCGGGGTAGTCCGGGCTGCTGGCGTCCGTGCGGGTGGGCAGCGATGCGTCGAGGTGCTCGTTGCCGGCCGCCGCCACGAGCGTCACGCCGCGGTCGTGGGCGTAGGCGACGGCGTTCTGCACCAGCTCGCGGACCAGCGCCTGCTCGGCGAGTTCCTCGTCGCTGACATCACCGGACACGTAGTCGGCCCGGCTGGCGCAGTTGTAGAGCCACGGGTCGGTGTAGAAGCTCATGTTGACCACATCGAGCCGCAGGTCACCGGCCTCGACGAGCGCCGCCACCGTCTCGTAGAGGAAGAAGAATCCCGAGTCCTGTCCGGCGCGCAGGTTCACGAGTCGGGCGTCGGGTGCGACACCCTCGATGCCGAACCGGTTGGCGGCCGCCGCGATGGTGCCGGCGACGTGTGTGCCGTGCCCGTCGTCGTCGACGTTCGCCGGGTCGATGCACGTGGAGACCTCGCACGGGCCGTCGATCGCCGGGATGTCGATGGTGAAGTTCCGCGAGCGGGCGGCGTCGAAGTTGGGGGCGACGTCGGGGTGGGTGCCGTCGATCCCGGTGTCGATGATCCCGACGTCGACGCCCTTGCCGGTGGCGACCCGGTGGGCCGCATCGGTGCCGATCAGGTCCATGTCCCACTGGCGGTCGGCGAGCGGCTCGGCCGTCCGCTTCCCGGGCCGGTTGCGGACGCCCGCTCGGGCCCCGACCGCCTTCTCGGCGCCGGCCGGGCGCTCGGCGACCCGGTGGGGCGCGCCGGGAGCGGCGGTGCCGACTGAGTGGTTGCGGGCGGCGCCGCTCACCCCGGCCTTCGTGCGCACGGAGGTCAGGAAGCCCGTGCTGGTGGAGCTGACCTTCGCCAGCCCGATCTCCTCGTTGACGTCGACGACCGTGCCGCCCGCCGCGCGGATCGCGTCCAGCGCGGCGGCCGGTGAGCCCGCGGCGAAGGCGACGACGTACTCCGCGGCCGTGGCCGGGGCCGACGGTGCCGCGCCCGCAGGTGTGGCGGACGTGAGCGCCGTGATGACGGCGAACGCGACCACGTACGGTGCTCTGATCCTGCGCACATGTCCCCCGGTGGTGTGATGTGTGTGATGTGTGTGAAGGGAACGTAGCGGCGGGTGGCTGATCCCGTCGATGGGCCTTCCGAGGTATTCCGACGAGCGGCGTACACGGGCCCGGTCCGGTGAGCGTGGGCGTCAGTCGTCGTTATGGTCACCTGGACGGCGCGGGCGGCGGTCGCCGCGGGGCCGGTCGGACCGGGGCCCGACCGGTCCGTCGGCGGGGCTGACGCGCTTGCTTCCGGCCACAGTTTGGTAGCTGAGCGCGTGCGCGGTGGTGGCGTTCGGATCCAGGCGGGGGTCGTCGTCGGAGCTGACCAGGAAGTACCAGTCGCACTGGACCCGGGCCCGGGTGACGTCGAGGACGCAGTAGCCGTGGCCGATACCGTCGAGCTTCTTGAGCCACGGGTTGGTGGCGACGATCGCCGCCGAGACCGCATTGGCCTGCGGGGCGCCACCGAAAACCTCCTTGAACCCGTCACTGGTGATCGACGGCCCGACGAACTCCACGAACACCGAGTTGTTGGCCACGGCGTAGGTGGTGGTGTCGGCGGGGACGTCGAAAGCCCAGGAGGAGTGGATGTCGCCGGTCACGAAGACCGTGTCGCCCGCGCCCCGGGCAGCGGCCTTCGCCGTGGCGATGACGGCGCTCTGGTCGGCCTGATAGCCGTCCCAGGCGTCGCTGTTGACGAGGTTGACCCCGGGAACGCCGACCAGGTTCCCGGGCAGCTGAGTGCGGGTGAACGCGACGTTGTTGCCCACCAGGTGCCAGGCGTGCCGCCGGCCCGCGGTCGCGTCGGTGAGGAAGGTGAGCTGCTCGGGCTCGGGCAGGTGGCGGCTCGGGTCGGCCAGCGCCGGCAGCACGGACGGGACGAAGCCGCCGCCCGTCGTCGTGGCGCCCGGGGCGTCGACCTGCTGGCTGCGGTTCTGCCGGGTCTCCAGCACGGTGAGGTCGGCGAGGCTGCCGTAGGTGAAGCGGCGGAACCAGCGCACCTGGCCCTGGTGGGGGACCGGGTCGGGCACCCGGGCCGGCCGGATCGGCATCCACTCCAGGTAGGCCTGGTAGGCGACGGCGCGCCGCCCGGCGAAGTCGCCCTCGTTCGCCTGGTGGTTCTCCGCCCCGGTGGACCACTGGTTGTTGGTGACCTCGTGGTCGTCGAGCGTGGTGATCCAGGCGACCTGCTGGTGGGCCTTCCGCAGGTCGGGGTCGGCCTTGTGCAGGGCGGGGCGCAGGCGGTAGTCGGCGAGCGACAGGATCTCCGCGGCCGGCACCCCGTCCCTGACCCCGGCGAGGGCCGCGGGGCCGTAGCGGTCCGGCGCGGGTGGCGCTCTCGCCGTACTCGTAGATGTGGTCGCCCAGGTGCAGCGCGAAGTCGAGGTCGTCGCGCTGGGCGATGGCCGGGTAGGCGGTGAAGTAGCCGCCCGTGTAGTTGCTGCACGAGACGAACGCGAGACGCAGGGCGCGGTCGCGACCGTCGCGCTCCGGCGCCGTCTGGGTGCGCCCGACCTTGCTCGTCCGGTTCTTCGCCCGGAAGCGGTAGTAGTAGCGGGTGCAGGGGTCCAGGCCGGTGGCGTCCACCTTCACCGTGTGGTCGCGGGCCGCGGTGGTGGTCACCGTCCCGTCGGCGCAGACGTTGCGGAACGCCTCGTCGCGTGCGACTTCCCAGCGGACCGTGAGATCGGCACCCGCGCCGCTGCCCGGCGTCGCGTCGGGGGACGGGGTGGCGCGGGTCCAGATGACCACCGATCGCGGGGTCGGGTCGCCACTGGCGACGCCGTAGCCGAACACGCCGTCGGACGCCGGCGCGGCGTCGACGTCGGCGTCGGCGTCGGCGTCGGACCAGCGGGTCGGGGCGACGGTGACCGCGGCCCCCACTCCGAGTCCGTGGAGCAGGGTGCGGCGGGACAGCGCAGGCATGGGCGCGGCGGGACGGTACGGGTCGGAGGTGACATGCCGGGAAAATGTGGACGGCCATCTCCCGCATCGGGGACGGTGCGACCGCCGGGCGGGGGTTGACGCTTCCGACGGCACCGGGCAGGGTTTATTTCATGCGCAGAGTGGCGTCGACGGTTGTGGCAGTGCTGATGGCCCTGGCCCTGGCCGTGGGCGGTGGTGGGGTCGCCGCCGCCGCTGCGCAGGACGTTCCGGGTCCGGTGGCGGCGGGCAATCGGGAGTTCACGGCCAACGTGCTGGCGCCGCTCAAGGTCACCGACTTCGCCGCGTTCACCGCCGACCTCAAGGCGGTCGAGGCCTACGGGGTCGACGCCGTGAGCGTGGACGTCTGGTGGGGCGACGTGGAGGGCGTGGCGGACAACCGGTTCGACTGGTCCTACTACGACCGGGTCTTCGCCGCCATCACCGACGCCGGGCTGGACATCGCCCCGATCCTGTCGTTCCACCAGGCCGGCGGCAACGTCGGTGACGACTACACGAGCCTGCTTCCGTCCTGGCTGTTCGCGAAGTACGCGAACCGGACCGTCGACGGCGTGAAGCTGGGCCTCGACGGTCTCAAGCACCGCAGCGAGCAGGGCAACTACTCCCCGGAGACCGTCCAGGGTTGGGCCGACGCGGTGGTGGCGAACGAGTACCGCGACTTCACCAACGCCTTCGCCCGCCACTTCGGCCGGCGCTACGCCCACGACGTCGTCGAGATCAACGTGTCGCTCGGCCCGTCGGGGGAGTTGCGGTACCCGTCCTACAACTCCCACGACGTCGGTACCGGCTACCCGACCCGCGGCGCGCTGCAGTCCTACTCCCCGCTGGCGATCAAGGACTTCCAGCGGTTCGCGCTGAAGAAGTACCGGACGTTGCGGGGCGTCGACGCGGCGTGGGGCACCAGCGTGCCGTCGACGGACGCGATCGCCCCACCCGCCGACGCGGGCGCGTTCTTCACCACCGGCGCCTACCGCAACAGCCGCTACGGACGGGATTTCGTCGACTGGTACAACGGCTCCCTGGTCGACCACGGTGAGCGGATGCTGACCACGGTGATCCGCGCCCTGGGCAACGACTTCGGGGAAGCGAAGATCGGCTACAAGGTGCCGGGCATCCACTGGACGATGACCAACCCGGTCAACCCGCGCGCCACCGAGGTCACCACCGGGCTGATCCAGACCAGCGTCGACGTCGACGCCCGCTCCACCGGCCACGGCTACGCCCGCATCATCGACCTGGCCCACCGCTTCGACCGCTCCCGCCGCGACGTGGTGGTGCACTTCACCGCACTGGAGATGGCGGACCAGAACTACCCGCCCCAGTACTCCCTGGCCAAGACGCTGGTGGGCTGGATCGGCCAGTACGCCTACGACAGCGGTGTGGCGCTCAAGGGCGAGAACGCCCTGCAGGGCGGGGTCCAATACGACTTCGGCTGGGACCAGATCAACGACGCCTTCGACACCTGGGGTTATCTCGGCCTGACCGTGCTGCGAATGCGCGACGTCGCCGAGGGCACCGGCGCCCGGCGCTACGAGCAGTTCATCGAGAAGTACCGCCCGACGGGCTGATCGCTTTCTGGTCGGGTCAGATCGCTCGGCACGGCCGCCAGCTGGGACGTGACGCACGTACCGGTGGCCGAGGCACGATCTCCACGTCGGTGCCGAAACCGGGTGCTCGGCGACGGCGTCGACCATCGCGGCGTCGTCGAACCGGCCGGTGATCCCCCCGCCGGCACGCCTCGGTGCCGGCGGCGGTGTCGTTCGTTGACGCACGGGGTGGCCGGTCGTCAGGTCTTCACCTGGTCACTCGAGGGCATCGAACAGTTCCGGAATGGGCAGCCCCCTGGGTTGAGCAGTCGACTACCGTGCAGGTGGTCGACGGTTCAAGAAGGGAAGAGCGAATGCGAAGTGGATTGAGTAATCCATACGCTATCGATTGTGATTGCGGGCCTTCACCTCGTCGGCGGACGACACAGGTCGCCGTGGCGGCCGCCGGTCTCGTACTTGTCGGGGCACCGACGTTCGCCGCCGATTTGCCTGGTACCGACGGTGGCGACCATGTCATCGGCACCCACGGGAACGATGCCTTCCACGGATACGGAGGCGACGACACCTTCACAACCGGCACTGGCATTGACACGATTCTCGGCGGACCGGGCAACGCCACGGGTGTCGGGGGCCGGGCAGTGACAGTATGTATGGTGAGGCCGGCAATGATCACCTGTCCGGGGAGGCCGCGGTGATGCGCTGTTCCTCAACCGGACCGAGGACACCGTCGTGCCGAGTGCCGGCAATGACGTCGCCGATGAACTCTTCAACTGTGTCGGCAGATCGTATGGGACACCCTGCTTTCGAGTTCCGGTCGAGCGGGCCATCAAGGAGGGCTGGGCGGCGCCCTGGGACGAGCCGGAATGGCGTTCCGCTGCGCAACGACGGTGACGACTCCATCGAGGGCGGTGCTGGTGACGATGTCCTGACCGGTGGCGCCGGGTACCGCAGTCGATGAGCTACGGGTGGGGTCGTCGCGACTTCGACCCGGGACGTTCGGCGTCGCTCGTCGCCCTGCGTCGGGGTCGGGGCGCGCATCACGCCTGGACATCGCCGTGCGGGCGCCGGTGCCGCCCTGTGCGCAGCCCGGTGGTGATCTCGTGGCCCGCGGTGTCGGGTCGTGCCACCAGCTCGTCGGTGTACCAACCGGAATCCGGGTAGGGGTGCGCCGTCACCCCGGCCGTGTCGATCGGCCCCGGCTCGATGGCCACGCCGTACCCGCCGGCCACCAGTGCCGCGACCACGGCGGGGTCGTCGTCCGCCGGCAGCAGCAGCCGCAGGGCGCCGCGGTGCACCACGTGTGTGACGAGCCCGTCGAACAGCGGGCGGCTGAGGTGCGGCCAGCAGCCGGACCCCCGCCGGCTCGTGCAGCATCTCGCCCACCGCGAGCCCACGTCGGCCGCACGGGAGCCCCGGCCGGTCGTCGATGCGGATCATCCCGCTGACCAGGTCCGCGTCGCCGTCGGCGACACTCGCCATCCCGGCTGCGGGCGACGGGGCGGCGCGCACGGTCCAGTCGAGACCTGGCAGCTCCTCCCGCGGCATCGGCAGGATCAGTTCGAAGGGCAACGTCACGGCGGCCACTCTGATCCCGCGCTGCCACTGGTCGGTGCGGGAGAGCCGGCGCTCCAGGGATTTCATCGACTCCAGGACGGCACGGGCCCGGCGCACGGCGACCACACCGCGGGTCGTCGGCTGCAGGACCGAGCCGCCGGCCAGGAACATCGGGCTGAGCGCACGTTCTGCCGAGCGCAGCTGCGCCGCTGCGTTGGCTGAGGTCAGCTTCAGACTCCGCGCCGCCGCCGGGATGTTCTCGTGCTCGCCGAGAGCGACGATGATCCGCAGGTGGCGCAGGTCGACGTCCCCGGCGTTCCACGTGACCGAGGCAGCATCGTCGGTGTCCGAACTGCTCATGATCACCTCCGGCTGGCGCACACACTGCACACGGTTGAGGTGGGAGCCCGGTTCATCGGCTCGCTGAGGACCTGCCCCGCCACCGCCCCACTCGGGCCCTGTTCCGGCCCGACGCCGCGGTCGTCGGCTGCACGCCGTCGACCGGCCGGGCTCCGAGCCACGCCGATGTCAACCAACGGAGGTTGTCGTGAACCAGCTGCTAGAACCCGTATCCGAGCGCACCGGCCGCGGACCTCCGCCGGCCGATGACGCATCCGACGGTGCAGGCGGTGACCGCGGACCTGGCCGCGCGGAGCGGGCTGCTGCGCGAGCACCACCTGCCGGGCGTGCGTTCCCGCGCCGGCGGGCCCGGGCCCGGTCCGGCGTCCGTCGCGCTGATCGACGTGTACGGCGACCCGACCGCTACCCAGCTCGCCCGCGACCGGATCCGGCTGGGTGGCGCGATCGCCCGCAGCTTCGGCGGGGGGCCCGTGCCGTGCTCGTTGACCGAGCGCGACCGGGACCGCAGTGACGGGCCCGGTCGCGACATCGCGGTGATGACCACGGCGATGGCGTTGCTCACCACCCCGTCGACCGGAGCGCTGGTGCTCGGTGTGTGTGCCGTCAGTGCCCCGATGTGAT
>JAYSXW010000345.1:0-3703 GCA_043716935.1 Pseudonocardia sp. | reverse complement strand
TTCGACCTGTCGGCGGTGGTCCTGGGCGCCGACGGACGCGTGGCGGGGGACGCCGATCTCGTGTTCTACAACCAATCCACCGCGCCGGGCGTCACCCTCGCCGACGACCGGGTGAGCGTGACGCCGGCGCGGCTGCGGCGAGGCGCCGAGCGAGTGGCACTGGTCGTCACCGCCGATCGGCCGGGCGCCCCGCTCGCCGCCCTGCCGATCGTCACGGTCAGCGGCGGGACACCGTTCGCCCGACTCACGCCACCGCGGCTGCGGGGCGAGACGGCGCTCCTGCTCGCCGAGATCTACCGCCGCGCCGGACGGTGGCGGCTGCGCGCCATCGGCCAGGGCTACGCCGACGGGCTGGCCGGCCTCGCCCGCGACTTCGGCGTCGACGTGGCCGACGAGGGCCCCATCGAACCCGGCGCCCCCCGGACCGACGACCCCACCAGCCGGGTCGTGGACGCCACCAACGTCGAACGCCGGGCGCACGGTCTCGCGCCGCTGACCGTCGACGCCCGCCTCACCGCCGCCGCGCAGGCGCACACGCACGACATGGTGCGTCGCGGATTCTTCGCCCACGAGAACCCCGACGGCCAGCAGGTGTGGGACCGCGCGGTCGCCGCCGGCTACGCGTATCGCAAGGTCGCGGAGAACATCGCCGCCGGTCAGCGCACCGCCGAGGAGGTCGTCCAGGGGTGGATGAACAGCCCCGGCCACCGCCGCAACATCCTCGACGCCCAGCTCACCCAGATCGGCGTCGGCCACGTCGTGGGCGGCTCCTACGGCGTGGCCTGGACGCAGGTGTTCGGGACTCCCCGCTAGACCTGCAGGACCAGCTCGCCGTCGGCCACCACCAGCCGCACCCGCTGCCCCCGTCCTACCTCACCGGCCAGCAGCATCCGCGACAGCCGGCGCTCCACCTCGCGCCCGATCGTGCGTCGAAGCGGTCGGGCGCCGTACTCGGGCTGGTGACCGCGGTCGGCCAGCCAGTCGATCGCGGCGTCGTCGGCCTCCAGAGCGACACCCTGCGCATCGAGACGGGCGCGCGTGCCGTCGAGCAGCAGCGCGGTGATCCGCCGCAGCGGTTCGCGGCCCAGCGCCTCGAACAGCACGACGTCGTCGACGCGGTTGAGGAACTCCGGCCGGAAGTGCAGGCGCGCCAAGGCCAACAGCGGCTCGCGGACCGTCTCCGCGGGGCGCCCGGCCGCGGCCGCGGCGAGGATCTGCTCGGCGCCGAGGTTGCTGGTCATGATGACGATGGCGTGCCGGAAGTCGGCGGTCCGGCCGCGGGCGTCGGTGAGCCGTCCCGAGTCCAGGACCTGCAGCAACGTCGCCGTGATGTCGACATGGGCCTTCTCGATCTCGTCGAGCAGCAGAACCGAGTACGGGTGGCGGCGGACGGCCTCGGTGAGCTGACCGGCGTCCTCGTGGCCGACGTAGCCGGGCGGCGCGCCGATGAGGCGGGTGGCCGAGGCCCGGTCGGCGAACTCGCTCATGTCGAACCGGATGAGCCGTTCGTCGGAGCCGAACAATGCGTCGGCCAGCGCGCGGGCCAGCTCGGTCTTGCCGACTCCCGTCGGGCCGAGGAACAGAAACGAGCCGACCGGACGGTCCGGCGCCGAGAGCCCGGCCCGCCCGCTGCGCACGGCGTCGGCCACCGCTTCGACGGCCTCGTGCTGCCCGATAACGCGCCGCTGAAGGTGTTGTTCCAGCGCCAGGAGGCGGGTGGCGTCGGCGGTGGTGACCTCGGCGACGGGGATGCCGGTGCGGCGCGACACCGCCTGCGCGACATCGTCGGCGGTGATGGTCGGACGATCCTCGGGATCCTTACGCAGCCGTGACGCCCCCAGCTCGGCGGTGAGCAGCTCGGCCCGTTCGTAGTCCTCCGCGTCCACGGCGACGTCCCGGGCCCGGGTCAGCTCGTCGATCTGGCGTTGGCGGTCCGCGGCCGGGGCGCGCAGCCGGGCTCGCGCGGCGGCGAGGTCGATGAGGTCGACGGCCTTGTCGGGCAGGAACCGGTCGGGCACGTAGCGGTCCGACAGGCTCGCCGCCGCGTCGATCGCCGCGTCGCTGATCCGGACCTGGTGATGGGTCTCGTAGCGTTCCCGTAGGCCGCGCAGGATCATCACGGTCTGCGCCACCGTCGGCTCCGGGACGGCGACGGGCTCGAAGCGCCGCTCCAGGGCCGGGTCGCGTTCGATGTGGCGGCGGTAGTCCTGCGGGGTGGTGGCGCCGACGAGCTGCAGCTCGCCGCGGGCCAGCGCGGGCTTGAGGATCGCGCCCGCGTCCATCGCGCCGCCGTCGGCTGCGCCCGCGCCCACGACGACGTGCAACTCGTCGATGAACACCACCACCGACCTTCCCGCCGCGACGACCTCCGCGATCACCGACGTCAGCCGCTGCTCGAACTCCCCGCGGTACTTCGTGCCCGCCACCATCGCGGCGAGGTCCAGCGCGATGACGCGGACATCGCGCAGCACGGCCGGCACGTCACCGGAGACGACGCGGCGCGCCATGCCCTCGACGATCGCGGTCTTCCCGACTCCCGGCTCGCCGACCAGCACCGGGTTGTTCTTGGTGCGTCGCGACAGCACCTCGACGACCCGGTCGATCTCCTCGTCGCGCCCGATCACCGGATCGAGCTCCCCGGCTCGCGCGGCGGCGGTGAGATCACGGCCGAACGTGTCGAGCGTCCGGGTGGAGCCCGAGCCGGTGCGACGGAGGCCCGGCATCGGCATCGGCCCGAACCCCTCGATCAGCCTACCGACGAGATCCTCGATCGGCCCGAACGCCGATCCCAGTGGGTCTTCCCGCATGATGGCCTCCTCGACGCGATTCCTCCAGCATGCCCCTACCGACGGACCAGGCGGCGATCGTCGACGACGTTCGGCAGCGGCGCGGCATGAGCCATACGGTGGAGCCGTGATCCGCTCCGAACGCAGTGTCGCCGCTCCCGCCGCCGTCACGCACGCCGTCCTCACCGACGTGGCGGCATGGCGGATCTGGTCGCCGCACATCGACCGGGTCGACACTCGGGAGGCGGTGATCGAGGCCGCCGGCTGGACCGGGCTGGTCAAGCCCTGGTTCGGCCCCGCCACGCGCATGGACGTGATCTGGTGCGAACCCGGCCGAGGCATCCGCTGGACGTCCACGGCCGCCGGGTTCCGGCTCGACTACGCCGACCTCATCACTCCCGACGGGCACAATGCCTGCACCGTGACGATGACCGCGCAGGTCAGCGGCCCGGCGGGCGGGCTGGTGACGCAGGTCGTCGGACCGCTCTCGGCGTTCGGACAGCGGCGCCGACTGAGACGACTGGCGGCACTGGCGGAGTACCTGCACAGCCGGGCGATCGTCCTCGCCTGAGGATCGCTACCCTGGGGGCTCGAATTCCCGAGGTCACCGTCGACCGCTCTCCTGAAGGGTTCTCGGATGCAGGTCGGACGCTGGATCGCGGTGGCTGTCGTTGCCGCGTGTTGTGGTGCGGTACCCGTGGTCGCTGTGGGCGTGACGAATGTGGGTGCGACGAAGGCGGGCGACGCGCACCCGCTCCGGCGGGCCGCATCGACACCGACGCCCACGGTCTCCGCGCAGCGCGACTCGTCCCGGTTCGGCCCCTCGCCGACGCCCGCCCCCACCCCCAAGCCGACCCGCTCGCCACCCCCACCCGCGACGAAGGCCGCCACGCCGCCCGCCGCTCCGGCCGCCGGAC
>JAYSXW010000344.1:0-11247 GCA_043716935.1 Pseudonocardia sp. | reverse complement strand
GCGCACACGCTGCAGCTGCGCAGGCCGGCCGAGCTCGCCGACCCCCGGCGCACGGTGGTGCTCGTCGACGACGAGCTCACGACCGGCACCACCGCCCTCAATACCGTTGCGGCCCTGCACACCCGCCGGCCGCACCGGCGCTATGTCGTGGCGACGCTGCTCGACCTGCGTACCCCCGACGTCCGCGAGGCGTTCGCCGCCCGCGCGGCGCGGCTCGGTGTGCAGGTCGACGTCGTCGCGCTGCTGTCGGGCTCGTTGACGCTGCCCGCGGACGTCATGGACCGGGCGGCCGACCTGCGGGCCGCACTTGCCCGGGTGCCCGCAGCGCTGGCGCCGACCGGGCACGGGCGCGTCGAGCTGCTGGACGGAGGATGGCCGGCCGCCGTGCCGACCGGCGGCCGCACCGGTACCGACCTCGGCGGGTACGACGAGCCGCTGGCGGCCCTGGCCGACCGGGTCGCGGGGCGGCTGAGCGGCGGCCCGGTGCTGGTGCTCGGCACCGAGGAGCTGATGTGGCTGCCGCTGCGGCTCGCAGGGCTGCTGCGCGGCGAGGTGTCCTACCAGTCCACGACCCGCAGCCCGGTGCTGCCGGCGGACCTGCCCGGCTACGCGGTACGCCGGGCGCTGCGCTTCCCCGCGCCGGACGAGCCCGGCCGGACCTCGCGCCTGCACGGGCTGCCGGGCACGCCATACGCCGACATCGTCGTCGTCGTCGACACGCCGCTGCCGCCCGCCCGACCACTCGCCGACGCGCTCAGGCCGTGGGCGACCGGGTCCGTCCTGGTGGTGGGGGTGTGAGCTTCTCCTCGTACGACCCGGCCGAGTGCGCCTGGCTGCTCACCGACCTGTCGCACGTCGCGCTGGAGGTCGGCACCGAGGACCGCGAGGAGCTGATCCAGGGCGGCCGGCACTACGCGGAGATGCTGCCGGTGGAGTACCAGCCCGACGCGGCGTACACGGCGCTGTTCCACCGGGCGCTCGACGCGACCGCGGTGCGGCTGGCGCACGCCGTCGGGCTGGTCGGCGACCTGCTGCTGGAGCAGGCCCGCGCGCATGGCGTCGACCCCGTGCTGGTGTCGCTGGCCCGGGCCGGCACACCGGTCGGCATCCTGCTGCGGCGCTGGCTGGCCCGGGCGCACGGCCTTGACGTACCGCATTACGCGATCTCGATCGTCCGCGGCCGGGGCATCGACGAGGTCGCCGTCCGGCACATCCTCGATCGGCACCCCGCCGAGGCGGTCCGCTTCGTCGACGGCTGGACCGGCAAGGGCGCCATTGCCCGCGAGCTGGCGGCCGCCCTGGAGGGCACCGGTTTCGACCCCGACCTGGCGGTGCTCGCCGACCCCGGGCGCTGCGCTCGTACCTTCGGCACCCGCGACGACTGGCTGGTCCCGTCCGCGTGCCTGAACTCGACGGTGTCCGGGCTCGTCTCCCGCACGGTGCTCAACCCGCGGCTGCTGGGTCCCGACCAGTACCACGGGGCGAAGTTCTACCGGGAGCTCGCCGCCGCCGACGCCTCGCGTGGGTTCCTCGACGCCGTCACCGCGGGCTTCGACGCGGTCGGACCGACTCCGCCGCCGCACGACCGGGAGCCGGACTGGGCCGGCTGGGCCGCCGTCGAGCGGATCGTGGCGGAGTACGGCATCGGCGACGCCAACCTGGTCAAGCCCGGCGTCGGGGAGACCACCCGGGTGCTGCTGCGCCGGGTGCCGTGGCGGGTACTGGTGCGCGCCGGCGCCCCGGCCGCCGATCTCGCGCACGTGCGGCTGCTGGCGGAGCGCCGCGGTGTCCCCGTCGAGGAGATCGACGACCTGCCCTACAGCTGCGTCGGGCTCATCCACCCGCGCTTCACCCGCGGCGCCACGGGCGCGGACGGTCTGGCGGCGGCCCGGTGAACGCCGTCGTCTGCCTGGACCTGGACCGGACCACGATCTACTCCGCCGCCGCCCTGGAGCTCACCGGTTCCGACGCCGACGCCCCCCGGCTGTTGTGCGTGGAGGTCTACCATGGCGTGCCGCTGTCGTTCATGACCGAGGCCGCCGTCGACGCGTTCACCGGCCTGCGGGCCGTCGCCACGGTCGTCCCGACCACCACCCGCACCCCCGAACAGCTCGCGCGTGTGCACCTGCCCGGGCCACCCGCGACGTACGCGATCGCGAGCAACGGCGGGCACCTGATCGTCGACGGCGAACCGGACCGGGCGTGGTCCGCTCAGGTCCGGGCGGGGCTCGACGGCTGCGCGCCGCTGGAGGAGATCGAGGCGCACCTGCGCACCCGCAGCGGCCCGTTCGTACTGACGCTGCGCCGGGCGTCGGACCTGTTCGCCTACGCCGTGGTCGACCGAGCGGCACTGCCCGCCGGCTGGGTCGACGACCTCGCCGCGTGGTGCGCGCCGCGAGGCTGGACGGTGTCGCTGCAGGGCCGCAAGGTCTATGCGGTGCCGATGCCGCTGACCAAGTCGGCAGCGGCGCGGGAGGTCGTCACCCGGCTGGGGGCGCAGGCCCTCCTCGCCGCCGGGGACTCCCTGCTCGACGCCGACCTCCTCGAC
Source organism: Pseudonocardia sp. (assembly GCA_043716935.1). Lineage (GTDB taxonomy): Bacteria > Actinomycetota > Actinomycetes > Mycobacteriales > Pseudonocardiaceae > Pseudonocardia. Next base: position 8,699 of record JAYSXW010000344.1, on the reverse strand, counting down.
GCGGCCGACGCCGCGATCCGCCCCGCCCACGGCGAGCTGCAGGACTGCGCCTTCACGCGGCCCCACCTGAGCGTCACCCGCACCACCGGCGCCGCTGCGGGCGAGGAGCTGCTGGCGTGGCTGCGTGACCGCGCCACCGCCCCGACCACCGTTTCTGGCAGGCTCCAGTAGGACGTACCGACGAAGGAGGACATCGCGCCATGGCGCTGTGGGACCAGTTGAGAAGCCGCATCACCGACATGTCAAACACCACGAAGACGCAGGTCGGCAAGTTCAAGAGCAAGGACTTCGCCAAGGCGAGCATGGCGATGTGCGCGCTGATCGCCGCCGCCGACGGCACCATCACGGCCGACGAGCGACGCAAGACGGCCGGATTCATCGGCGGCAACGACGTGCTGTCGGTGTTCGACGTCAGCGAGCTGCAGGACCACTTCACGTTCTACGCCGGCAAGCTGGAGTCGGACTACGACTTCGGCAAGGTCGAGGCGATCGCGACGATCGGCAAGCTGCGCTCCAAGCCCGACGCCGCCCGCGCCGTCATCCAGGTCGGCATCATCATCGGCGGCGCCGACGGCAACTTCGACAAGGACGAGCAGCAGGCCGTCCGCGAGGCCTGCCTGGCCGTCGGCATCCCGCCGTCGGAGTTCGACCTCTAGGACGACGGCCGATCCCGGCCCGGGGTCTCCGCCCCGGGTCGCTCAGCCTCGATGATCAGCGCCTGCGGTGCAGCACCTTCAGCGGTGCGTGTCCTGCACCACAGGCGATGATCGAGCTACAGGTGGGCCGTGGTGGCCGGCAGCAGATCCTGGAAGGTCCGGCCGCTGGCGACCGCGCCGATGGCCGTCATCGTCCAGTCGCCCGAACCACCGCGGCTGACCTTGGCCATGATCTGCGCGTTGTGCCGGCCCGCGCCGGACAGGTCGTAGCGGGCCAGCTCCTCGTCGGTGGTCTCGTCCACGAGCCGGCAGAAGGCGTTCTCGATCTGGGAGAAGTCCTGGCCGGTGAACGAGTTGACGGTGAACACGATCTGCGTGACTGCCGGCGGCAGGCGCGTGAGATCGACGATCACCGACTCGTCGTCGCCCTCGCCGGCCCCGGTGAGGTTGTCGCCGGTGTGCTGGACGGAGCCGTCCTTGCTGGTCAGCTGCCGGAACCACACCGCGTCGACGAGTCGGCCACCCGCGTCGAACAGCAGCGCCGAGGCGTCGAGGTCGATCGTCTGGCTCTTCGAGCCGAACAGGCCACGCTTGCGCACCGCGTCCCAGCCCAGACCCATCCGGACGACGCTGAGCGTGCCGCCCCCACGCTTGGCGAGTGACACCTTCTGGCCCTTGGCCAGGGAGACGGTCACGACTGAGCCCCCGCCTTCTCCGCAGCAGGCTCGCTCTCGTGCGGGTCGATGCCATGGGCTGCGAGCCGCCGGTTGCGCAGGATGCTGGACAGGAACGCCATCCCGATGAACGCGACGCCGATGAGGCCGGTGACCACCTCGTTGACGTGGAAGCCAATGCCCACCAGCAGGATCACCGACAGCGCGCCGATGGCCCAGTGGGCGCCGTGCTCCAGGTAGACGTAGTCGGCGAGCGTGCCCTCGCGCACCAGGAACACCGTCAGCGACCGGACGAACATCGCCCCGATCAGGCCCAGGCCCAGTGCGATGATGATCGGGTCGGTGGTGATCGCGAACGCGCCGATCACGCCGTCGAAGGAGAACGCGGCGTCGAGCACCTCGAGGTAGAGGAACAGGAAGAAGCCGGCCCTTCCCGCGGCCTTCACCAGACCTGACGGGCCACCGGCCCCGGTGGTCGCGCGCTCCTGCGAGTCCTCGCCCTCGGTGGCCGCCGACTCGTCGAAGAGATCGCCGAGACCGTTCACCAGCAGGTAGGTGACGAGACCCAGGGCGCCGGCGACCAGTACGACCGCGGGGTCCTCGGCCAGGAGGTTGGCCAGCAGCACCAGCGCAACGATGGCCAGCACGATCGAGAGCCGGTTGAGCTGCCCGATCTTGGCCAGCGGGCGCTCCAGCCACGTCAGCCAGGTGATGTCACGCTGCTCGAACATCCAGTCCAGGAACAGCATGAACAGGAACATCCCGCCGAACGCCGCGATCTGCGGGTACGCCTGGTCGAGGAGGTAGGCGTAGGAGGTGGGGTCCTCGGGTGGGCGCTGCTCCAGGGCCAGGGTGAGCGCCTGGATCGGGTTCAGCCCAGCGGTGACGGCGACGATGACCAGCGGGAACACCAGTCGCATGCCGAACACGGCGATCACGATGCCGATGGTCAGGAAGATCCGTTGCCAGAACGGGTTCATCCGCTCCAGCACCGTGGCGTTCACCACCGCGTTGTCGAACGAGAGCGAGATCTCCAGGATGCCCAGGATGGCGCAGAGAATCACCCCTTCCCAACTGTCGTAGACGAAAGCCGCGATCAACGCGACCACCGTCACGGCGTAGGACCAGCCGAAGATTCTGAGGTTCATGTCCCCTGTTCCTGCTCTCGCGCCCCGAACCGGACATCCCGGGCCATCGGTCCCAGTGTGCCCGGAATCGGGGGCCGGGGTGGGACTGCCCCGCTCACGCCACATCCTCCGCTGACAGGCGTTCCGCGGAACGCGTCCTACCCGCCGCCGCGCTGACCCCGTAGGCCGGTAGTGGCCCGGGGGGTGCGCCGCCGTCCTCCATCGTCGTGCCGCGGGTGCGGCCGACCACCCGCCAGCGACCGGCGCCGTCGCGGCACCGCACGCGGTACTCGGCGTCCCCACCGGCCCCGGTCGGGGTCGCGGCGGTCGGGGTTACGGCGGTCCAGCTCACAGCGACCGAACCGTCGCCGAGACGGACGGCGCGCACCTCCTCGGGCGCCGAGGGCGCCGACGGTTCCGGCGCCTGGTCCGATCGAGTCTCCGGCGACGACCGGCCGTCCTGCAGCGCCACCACTGCGTACACCGGCGCCTCCACGCCCGGCTCGGCCCCGCCGTCCTCCAGCGACGTGCCCCCCACCCGGCCGACGACCTGCCGGCGCCCGTCGGTGCGCAGCCGGCTGACCTTGTAGACGACGTCGGGGGTCGCGGACGCGGCCCACAGCACCACGACGTCGCCGCGGGCGTCACGGGCCGCGCTGACCCAGCGGGACGCCGCGACGGGGATCGCGGCCAGCGCGGCGAGCGCGGCGAGCGCGCCCGGATGATCGGCACAGGCGGCCAGGACGGCGCGCAGCCGGTCGCTCGCGCCGCCGGCCGCAGCCGCGGCCCGGTCGGCCCGCTCGATCTCTGCAGTGGCCGCGGCGAGGCACTCCTCGACGCCGAGGCCGTCGGGACCGGGAACGTCGACCGCGGTCCGGCGGAGCCGTTCCAGGTCCTCTCGGGCCCGCACGAACCGATGGGCGACGATCTCGGCGGCTACCGTGACCCACCGACGGTCGGCCTCGGCCAGCACGGCGTCGACCTCGCCGGCGACGGCTCGGACTCGGGTGCGGGCGGAGCTGTCGGCCGTCCGTTCGGCGTCGTCGACGTGGCGGCGGGCCGCCCGGGCCCGGCCCGAGCGCAGCGCCGCCCGGGCCTTCCGCAGCGGTGCCTCCCAGGCGGGGGCCGCGGTCCGGGCCGGCGGGGCGTGGTCGCGGGACGTCCCGGTCGTCCCGATCGTCTCGATCGTCTCGATCGTCTCGATCGGGGCCTGCAGCTCGGCGGCGAGCCCGGCGAGCACCGCCGTGGCCCGGTCCCGGTCCAGTCCGCGCGCGACGGCCTCGGCGAGCAGGTGGGCGTGGTCGTCGAGGACGAGTCGGTCCTCGACGAGCACGGCCGCTCGTACCCGCGGGCGAAGATGCTCGGCGACGTCGAGCGCCACGGCGTCGAGGTAGGCGCCGACCGCTGCGGTACCGGGCTCCACAAGCTCTGCGACGTGCACGAGCAGCTCGTCGAGCACCGCCCGGCGACGCTGCGCCGGCAGCTCCCGGGCCCGCGATCGCCAGGCCGCGGCCCGGGCCCGGACCTGCTCCGGGGTTGCCGTCGGCTCCAGGCCGAGCAGGGCGAGCAGGGTGGGTGGAGCGGGCTCGCCAGTGAGCCGCCCGAACTCGGCCAGCAGTGCGGAGATCTGGGCCCGGCGAGCCACGGCGACACCCGCCGGTGCGCCCAGCACACGGTGTCGACGCAGCCGCACCTCCACCTCGGCGCGCTCGAGCCCGGCCAGGGCGCCGACCTCGTGCAGGCCCTCGAGCTTGTCGCGTGGGATGCCGCCATGCCGGTCGACCAGCCGTGCAACGGCGGCGTCGAGCAGGGCATAGCGGCCGGCGTCGCGCTGCTCGCGCTGGGCCCGTACCCGTGCGGCCGCGGTGCGGCGACGGCCCGCGTCGAGCAGCTCCGCGCTGCGCTCGGCGTGCCCGGCGACCAGCAGCTCGACGAGCACGCGGTACTTCGGGTGGTCGCGCTGGCGCTGCCAGGCCCCCCACACCTCGGCGATGCGCGCCGCCACGGCCGCGTCACCCGGATCGTCGGCGGGATCGTCGGAGAGGGGGAGGTCGTAGAGCTCGAACGGATCTGAGGTCTCCGGGCCGCCGCGGCGCTCGACGGCGGCCAGGACGCGCTTGCGGTAGTCGTTCGGGTCGAAAGGATCAACCACGGCGCCGCGTCCGCCCCAGCTGCTCCCGCTCCCGCGCCACCTCGGCCTGCGACAGCGTGGCGCCGGTGGTGGCCGTGAGCAGCAGCGGGATCGCAGCGTCGACGTGGAACGCGGTGACGTGCAATACCCCGTCGAAGCCCATCTCGAACGTCACCCGCACCTCGCTGCCCTCCTCGGAGCCTGGCGGGATGCCGCTGATCTCGCCGACGATCAGCACCTTGGCGTCCTCGGGCCGCGACGACTCCGCCTGCCCCTGCTGCTCGACGACGGTCAGCCGGATCTCCGACTGGTCGTCGGCGACGGTGCCGTAGGAGCGGCTGGTGCGGATCGGGAGCCGGTCGTTGCGGTGCACCAGCCAGGACGGCTCCAGCCGACCCGCCGACGCGTTGACGGCGAGCACCCCGAACCCGCGCGAGACGACCGTGTCCACCCGGATCTCCGCGGCTCGCCGCACCTGGGTGACCGGCACGCCGTAGGCGTCGGCGACCCGCCGACAGGAGTCGTCGACATCGACCGACGCCGCGTCCTCCAGTGGGACTCCGTCACGGAGGCGGCCGCGGGTGCGCAGGTCGGCCACGACCATCCGCTCCAGCTCCTTCTTCTCCCCGTAGATCGCGGCACCGCGGGCGACGGCGAGGTCGGGGTCGTGCAGCAGGGCGTCCCCGAGGATGCTGCCGCCCAGCTCGGCGAGCAGGGCGTCGGCCACCGCGGGCATCCGGGACGACCCACCCACCAGCACGACGGAGTCGACCCGCGGGACCCCGCGGCGGGCCGCCTCGGCCAGGCAGGACCGGGCGAGGTTGATCGTGCGGCGCAGCAGCGGCGCCGTCATCTCCTCGAACCCGGCCCGGCTCAGCCGGACCGCCGAGCGGGCCCCGTCGTGCTCCACCAGCACATCAGTGCTCTCGGCGTCGGTGAGCTGCTGCTTGGCGCGCTCGGCGGCGAGGACGACGGCCTGGGCGCCGGCCGAGTCGTCGAGGGGGTCCTCGGCGTCGGGATGCTCGGCACAGAACGTCCGGGACAGATGCAGGGCGATGCGCTCGTCCCAGTCGGCGCCGCCGAGCTGGTGGTCGCCCTCGACGGCGAGCACGGAGATCCGGCGATCGGCCAGCTCGATGACCGTGGCGTCGAACGTGCCCCCGCCCAGGTCGTAGACGAGGACGGTCTCGCTCGGCGCTTCATCGGGATTCCTCAGGTCCGGACGGCCGTCGAGGCGGCCGAAGCCGTACGCGAGGGCGGCGGCGATCGGCTCGGACAACACCTCGACGACGTCGAGCCCCGCGTAGGTGCCCGCCAGCACCGTGGCGCGCCGCTCCTCGTCACCGAAGTAGGCGGGCACGGTGATCACAACAGCGGTCGGTTCCGCACCGGTGGCGAACCCGACGTCGGCCACGAGGCTGCCCAGCACCAACGCCGAGACGGCGGGCGCCGACCACTGCTTGCCGTGCGCGACGAACCGCCACTCCGCGTCGCCCATCCGCCGCTTGACCAGCGCGCAGACGTGCTCCGGATCGAGCCGGGCCTCCCGGCGCGCCCCCTCACCCACCACGTGCTCACCGGGAGAGGCGAACAGCACCACCGACGGCGTCGTCGCCTCCCCGGACATGCCGACCAACACCTCGGGCCGGCCGTCGACCCCGATGCGGGCGATCGCCGAGTTCGTGGTGCCGAGATCGATACCGTGGACGGCCACGCGGAGGAGGGTAGCGACTCCGTTGCCAGGACCGCCCTACCCCACGAGACAGCCCCGTCCGTCGGAGAACGAGCCACAGCCGGTAGGGCACATCCAAGCACCCGCCGTAACCTTCCGCGGGCGATCGGCGATGACCGATGCGTGATCGAGGAGACGCTCCGCAAGGGCGCGAACGTGTCGTTGCTGCACAGGCCCGCCCGCGACGGCGGCCGACTGCAGGCCGTGGTCCGCTGGTCCGATCCGGAAGGTGCTGGTGACGTCGTCGACGTCTCGGCCCTGCTGATCGGGTCCGACGGGCGTGTCCGTTCGGATGAGGACTTCGTATTCTACAACGCCCCCACCGGCGGCGATGGCTCGGTTCGGCTCCTGGGCAAGCGCGCGGAGGAAGACCGGGGCGAGGACCGCGTGTTCATCGACCTCGAAACGCTGCCCGACGACATCGAACGTGTTGTGATCGCGGCAAGCCTCGACGCCGACAGCGGCCGCGGGTTCGGTGACCTCGGCGAGCTGGGATTGGTGCTCCTCGATACTGCGGGGCAGCCGACGGTGCGCTTCGACGTCCCTGACGCCGGCAATGAGACGGCGATGTTGCTCGGAGAATTATACCTGCGCGGTGATGAATGGAAATTCCGTGCGGTCGGCCAGGGTTGGGAGTCGGGCCTTGCGGGCCTGGTCACAGACTTCGGAATCACTGTCGGCAATGCCGTGGAAAATGAGGGCATTCTAAATTCAGACGATCTAGTAACCAGCCCGGCTCCGCCACCCGAGTTGACCTCGGTAACCAGCCAGCCCGGACCGACGTCGGAGAGCATGGATTCGCTCCGGCCACCCGAAGCGCACATCACGTCGAACACCTCCGCTGCGTCCCCCGTCCGGAAGCCGCGCGGTGGCGTCCAGACCCGGAAGAAGCGCACGACCGCGGCAGCGTTGCCGCCCCTGACTCTCGCTGTCGACCCGAGCTGGCAGCCCGCGCGGCTCTTCTCGATCTCGGGCGTCGGTACCGGGGCGGACCAGGAGAAGCGCGCAACCTCGAGTCTGATGGCGAGCATGATGGCGATTCGGGAGTTCGGGCGGGCGCTGGTATCGCGTTTCGGAGGACCGGCCGGCATCATCGAGACCTATCTCGAGGTTCCATTCACGCTCGACGAACACACCGTGATCCCGGATGCTGTGATCCGCGTAGAACGGGCTGGCAAGATATGGACGGCCCTGCTCGAGGTGAAGACCGGTACGAGCTCGCTGCGGGTGGATCAGGTGGACCACTACGTGGATCTGGCCCGCCAGCAGGGATACGACGCGGTGATCACCCTGTCGAACGACCTTACCCCTGCCGGCGGTGCTCACCCTGTCGAGATCGACAGCCGGAAGCTCCGCAAGGTGGCGCTGCATCACATCTCGTGGTCGGAGGTTCTGCACGAGGCGGAGATGCAACTCGCCCACCGCGGGGTCGAGGACCGGCTCCAGGCCTGGCTGCTGGCAGAGCTCATCCGCTACCTACGCCACCCCAGGTCCGGCGCGGCCGGCTTCGACGACATGGGTCCCGCCTGGGTACCGGTCCGGGAGGCGGTGGCGGCGGGAACGCTCCGCGCCACCGACCGGAAGATCGGATCGGTGGTCGCCTCGTGGGAGAAGCTGGTCCGGCATCTTTGCCTGCGCCTCACGACTCAGCTGGGGGCCACGGTGACGCAGGCTCTGCCTCGCAAGTTCGCCCTCGACTACCAGGCCAGAGTGGAGGCAGCTGTCGCAGCGCTCGCCGCGGACGGCACACTCCGGACGACCCTGCGTATTCCCGGTGCGATCGGAGTTGTGGAGGTGGTGGCCGACCTCCGCACTGCTCAGGTGAAAACGTCGATAAAGGTCGATTCGCCCCAGGACGGGGCCGGCATGCGCCGGGTGAACTGGATGCTGCGACAGCTCGGGGACGCTCCTGATGCCCTGACCGTAGAAGTCATCTTTGCTCGTCGGGAACAGACGTCGTGCGAGCTCCTCAAGGACTTGAGATCCGGCGGTGCTCCGCTGCTGCCTGATCCGGGGGCGGAAGTTCGCGCGTTCCGACTCTCGCTGAACGCACCGCTCGGGACAAAGCGCGGCGGGTTGCGCGGTGCGTTCATCCCCAGCGTGACCGTAGCCGTCGATTCCTTCTACGCGGAGATCGTCCAAGGCCTCAAGCCCAGCGCGGCACCGAGACTGCCTCCAGAGGTGGCCGAGGACGCGAAGGTGGCAGTCGATCATCGTGAGTGAACAACACCTTCGTTCGGCTCACCCACACGGAGGTGTCGATCGCAGTGGTCAGGCGTCGAGGAGCTCCATGGTCTCGTCGCTGACGTCGAAGTTGGCGTAGACGTTCTGCACCTCGTCGGAGTCCTCGAGGGCGTCGATGAGGCGGAACACCTTCCG
>JAYSXW010000343.1:0-1235 GCA_043716935.1 Pseudonocardia sp. | reverse complement strand
CGGGTGCCGCAGGACCTGTCGGTCATCGGGATCGACGATCAGGAGATGGCCGAGCTGTTCGACCTGACGACGGTGGCCCAGCCCGTCGCGGCGCAGGGTGAGATAGCGGCGGAAATGCTGCTCACCGCGCTCGCGCAGCCGGACCGGCCGCCGCCCACGGTCATCCTCCCGACCCGTCTCATGGTGCGGGGCACCACCGCTTGCCCTCGGTGACAGCTGCTCAGGCCCGTTCGCGCAGGTACTGCGCCAGCCACCGGTAGGACGCTTTGGGGCGACGTTCCATTGTTGCGCGGTCGACCTCGACGATCCCGAACTTCTGGGTGTAGCCCCACGCCCACTCGTAGTTGTCGAGCAGCGTCCAGATGAGGTAGCCCCGCACGTCGGCGCCGTCGGCCCGGGCGCGGTGCACGGCGTCGAGGTGCGTGCGCAGGTACTCGGTGCGGTCCGGGTCGTCGACGGAGCCGTCGACCGCGCGCACCGTGTCGGGGTAAGCGGCGCCGTTCTCGGTGACCCAGAGGGGCAGGGCCGGAGCCCGTCGCGACACCGCCAGCAGCACCTCCGCCAACCCGTCCGCCTCGACCTCCCAGTTCATGCTGGTCCGCTCCCCGCGCGGGTGCAGACCGAACGCGCCCGCGCCGGGGTAGGCGGCCTGGTCGCGCCACGAGCCGCCCTCGGCCTCGACGGGGGCTCCGACGCGGAGCGGCGTGTAGTAGTTGACGCCCAGCCAGTCGAGCGAGCCGCGGATCAGCTCCAGGTCGGCGGCGTGCTCGTCATGCGGGGGAACGGCGGCGGGGTAGCGCCCGTCGAGCAACGCGCCGAGCCAGAGCTCGTTCTGGATCTCCTCGACGACGCGGGCGGCGGCGTCATGCTCGGGGGACTCGGGCCGCACCGGGTAGAGGTTGAGCACCACGCCGACCTCCGGAGCGCCGCCCGCCCGCAGTGCCTGTGCGCCGAGGGCGTGCGCGAGCAGCAGATGGTGGGACGCGGCGAGCGCGGCCGTACCGTCCTGCACACCCGGCGCATGCACACCGGACCCGTACCCGAGGAACGCCGAGCACCACGGCTCGTTCAGTGTCGCCCAGCGCGTCACGCGATCACCCAGCGCCTTCTGGGCGAGGGCGGCGTAATCGGCGAAACGCGATGCGGTGTCGCGGGCCGTCCAACCGCCGGCCTCCCCCAACGGCTGCGGGAGATCCCAGTGGTACAGCGTCGGCATCGGGATGATCCCGCGCTCC
>JAYSXW010000342.1:0-1238 GCA_043716935.1 Pseudonocardia sp. | reverse complement strand
CATAGATGCCCGGCACGCTCGTCTCTAGGTACCCGTTCACCGCCACGCCCCGGTCGAGCGTGAGACCGGCTGCCTCGGCAAGATCGAGGCGGGGGACGACGCCGATCCCTACCACGACCAGGTCGGACGGTAGACGTTCTCCGCTCTGCAACACCACCGCGTCCGGGTCGATCCGTGTGGCGGTTTGCCCGAGGTGGAACACGACGCCGTGCTCCTCGTGCAGTGTCTGGATCATCGCCCCGATCTCGTCCCCCAGAACCTTCACGAGCGGCGTCGCGTCGGGAGCGACGACGTGGACCTCCAGCCCTTTGGCGCGCAGCGAGGCTGCCGCTTCGAGTCCGATGAAGCTCGCGCCCATGATGACGGCGCGGCGCGCGTGCCCGGCCAGCGCGATGATGGCGGTACTGTCGACCAGCGACCGCAGCACCTGGACGTGCGGCAGGTCGTGGCCCGGAATGTCGAGTCTCCGCGGCTCGGCGCCAGTGGCGAGGAGCAGGGCGTCGTACGCGTGCGATGAGCCGTCGGCGAGATGAACCGTGCGGCCACCCACGTCAAGCGCCTCCACACGCGAGCGGATTAAGGCGATGCCGTGCTCCCGATAAAAGTCGGGGGGCCTGAGCAGAACCTCCGCTTCTCGGTCCGCGCCCGCCAGATACTCCTTGGTGACCTTGGGGCGGTCGTACGGCGCAGCATGGTCGCCGTCGATCATCGTGATGCTTCCCCGGTATCCACCGCGCCGCAGCATCTCCGCTGCCGCGCTTCCAGCGGCCCCCGCGCCGACGATGACGACCGACGACGGTGGCCGTGCGCTGCCAGCCGTCGCCAGGTCCTCAGGCGTCGGTGCCAGCGGGTCGCGGGCGTGCTTGGCACGGGCATACACGCGACCGTCGCGCTGCTCTACCGTCCAGCAGGCCAGCGGGTCGAGCGCGGGCGGGCGCTCCGCCTCCCCGGTCCGCAGACTGAAGGCAGCATGATGCCACGGGCAGCGCACCGTGTCGCCGACGAGCAGCCCCCTGTTCAGTGGGGCGCCGTAGTGCGTACACTTGGCACCCACAGCGAACACCTCGTCGCCATGACGTGCCACCAGCACCGGGTCTCCGCCCGCGTGGCCGAGCACCATCGTCCCGTCCGCCAGCCCAGCGAGCGCGACGCCGTCCGTAACGAGGTCAGGCCCTTCGAGTTTCTTTTGTGATGCGGCCATATTTCTCTCCTCTCTGTGGTTGGACGGCAGTGCCCAG
>JAYSXW010000341.1:0-1241 GCA_043716935.1 Pseudonocardia sp. | reverse complement strand
ACGACGACCGACTCGGTGGCAGACTCCAGCAGCGACAGGACGGGGTCGACGTCGCCGAGCTCGAGGTTCCACTTGCCCACGCCCGCGTCGCCGAAGCGGTGCCCCAGGGAGCCGCCGGGCACCACGGGCTCACCGGTGAGCGCGTCGACGAGCACGGTCTTGAACGCGGCGTTCTCTTCGTCCGCATGGTCGGTGAGATCGGCGGCGGTGAGGAACTTACCCGCGGTGTACTCCCCGTCACCGGCGTCGTCGAGGCGCACCAGGTACGGCAGGTCGGTGTAGGTCTTGACGTACTCCGTGAAGTACGGGGTCGTTCGGTCGACGAAGAACTCCTTGAGAACGACGTGACCCATCGCCATCGCGAGCGCCGCGTCGGTGCCCGGCTTGGCCGCCAGCCACTCGTCGGCGAACTTGACGTTGTCGGCGTAGTCGGGGGCGACCGCGATCACCTTCTGGCCGCGGTAACGCGCTTCGGTCATCCAGTGGGCGTCGGGAGTCCGGGTCACGGGCAGGTTGGACCCCCACATGATCAGGTAGCCCGCGTTCCACCAGTCACCGGACTCCGGGACGTCGGTCTGGTCGCCGAACACCTGCGGTGAGGCGACCGGCAGGTCGGCGTACCAGTCGTAGAAGCTGAGCATCGAACCGCCGACGAGGTTGATGAACCGCGCTCCCGAGGCGTGCGACACCATCGACATGGCGGGGATCGGTGAGAATCCGGCGACGCGGTCCGGCCCGTACTTCTTGATCGTGTGCACGTGCGCCGCGGCGACGATCTCGCTGGCCTCCTCCCAGGTGGCCCGCACCAACCCGCCCTTGCCCCGGGCGGACTTGTAGGCCTTGGCCCGCCGCGGGTTCTCGACGATGTGCTCCCATGCCCGCACGGGGTCGCCGTCGTGCTGGGCCTTGGCCTCGCGGAACATCTGCAGCAGGACGCCGCGGACGTAGGGGTAGCGCACCCTCGTCGGCGAGTACGTGTACCAGGAGAAGGCCGCCCCCCGGGGGCAACCGCGGGGCTCGTACTCCGGCGAGTCGGGTCCGGCCGACGGGTAGTCCGTCTGCTGCGTCTCCCAGGTGATGATCCCGTCCTTGACGTAGACCTTCCACGAGCAGGAGCCGGTGCAGTTGACCCCGTGGGTGGAGCGGACGACCTTGTCGTGGCTCCAACGGTCGCGGTAGAAGTCGTCCGCCGCCCGGCCCCCGGTCTGGGACAGGGTCCGCAGGTCGGCCGAGACGGTGCC
>JAYSXW010000035.1:0-2134 GCA_043716935.1 Pseudonocardia sp. | reverse complement strand
CCGGTCGAGGAGGCGGGGAGCGGGCGCTCCCGCACGAACGTCTCGGTGAGCGCCGAGACGCCCGCGAGCCGCTCGCCCGTCACGAACTGCGCCATGTCCACGATGTGTGCCCCGATGTCGCCGAGCGCGCCGGAACCCGCCCGGTCGGCCTGTAGCCGCCAGACCAGCGGGAACTCGGGGTCGACGATCCAGTCCTGCAGGTAGGTGGCCCGGACGTGGCGGACCGTGCCGATCCGTCCCCGCTCGACCAGACGCCGCGCCAGCGTCACGGCCGGTACCCGGCGGTAGTTGAACGCCACCATGCTGCGCACGCCCCGGGCTCGGGCGCGGTCGGCGGCCGCGACCATCGCCCGCGCCTCGTCCACGGTGTTGGCCAGCGGCTTCTCGCACAGCACGTGCCTGCCCGCGTCCAGGGCCGCGATGGCGATCTCGGCGTGGGTGTCGCCGGGCGAGCAGATGTCGACCAGCTCGACGTCGTTGCGGCGCAGCAGCGCCTTCCAGTCGGTCTCGACCGCGCGCCAGCCCAGCCGGTCGGCCGACGCCCGCGTCGCGGTGGCGTCGCGGCCGCAGAGCACCGCGAGGTCCGGCGTCAGCGGCAGGTCGAAGAACCGGCCGGCCGTGCGCCAGGCCTGGGAGTGCGCCGCGCCCATGAAGGCGTGGCCGACCATGCCCACCCCCAACGCGGGGGGAGCCGAGGTCATGACTCGAAGCCCAGTGGCAGGTAGGTGTCCACGTTCTCCTTCGTGATGGTCGCCGACGCCAGCGTGATCGACGTCGGCACCTCCTTCTCGACGAGGTCGCCCATGCCGCGGTTCTGGGCCACCAACCGGGCCAGCGCGATCGCCGACGACGCCATCGACGGGCCGTAGGTCACGGTCGCCTTGAGCACGGTGTTGTCGGCCTTGACGTCGCGCATCGCGTTGGCCGAGCCGGCGCCGCCGACCATGAAGAACTCGCTGCGCCCGGCCTGGTTGATCGCCGCGAGCACGCCGATGCCCTGGTCGTCGTCGTGGTTCCACAGGGCGTCGAGCTTCGGTGCGGCCTGCAGCAGGTTGGCCGTGACGCGCTGGCCGCCCTGCGCGGTGAAGTCGGCGGCCTGGCGCGGGCCGACGGTGAAGCCGAACGAGGCCAGCGCGTCCCGGAAACCCTGGCTGCGCGACTGCGTCAGCGGCAGGCTGTCGATGCCGGCGATCTCCCCGATCACCGGTTTCGTGACGCCCTTGGCCTTGAGCTGCGACCCGACGTAGGTACCCGCGCTGACGCCCATGCCGTAGTTGTCACCGCCGATCCAGGTGCGGTAGGCCAACGGCGAGTCGAAGATCCGGTCCAGGTTGATCACCGGGATGCCGGCGGTCATGGCCTTGCGCCCCAGCGAGGTGAGCTGGCTGCCGTCGTTGGGCAGGATCACCAGGGCGTCGACCTTCTTGTTGATCAGGGTGTCGACGGCGGCGATCTGCTGGGTGACGTCGTTGGTCGGGTTCACCGCCTCGAACGTCACGTCGGGGTACTGCGCCGCCTGCGCCTTCGCGTTGTTGGCGATCGCGGCGATCCAGCCGTGGTCGGCGGCCGGTGCGGAGAAGCCGATGGTGACGGCCTTGCCGGGCGCGGCGTTGTCGCCCGCGGCGGCGGCCACGTTCGCCCCGCCCGCGGCGGGGGCCTCGTTGCTGGTGCACGCGGTGAGCGCGGCACCGGCACCGAGGCCGGCCGCGCCGAGCAGGAAGCCGCGGCGGCGCAGGCCGGGCAGGGACGGTCGGGACATGTCGGTCTCCTTCGTTGGAGGTCATCTCGGGCGTGTCGGAGGGTCGGCCTCGGCGGGGCGGCAGAAGGTCAGGGCGACGATCGTCGCGCCCGGGTCTGGATCAGCACCGCGACGACGATGATCACGCCCTTGGCGATGTTCTGGACCTCGGTCTCGAGGTTGTTGAGCACGAACAGGTTGGTGATCGTGGTGAACACGAGCACCCCGAGGATCGAGCCGACGAGGGTGCCGCGACCGCCGGTCAGCAGCGTGCCGCCGATGATCACCGCGGCGATGGCGTCGAGCTCGTAGAGGGTGCCGTGGGTGCTCGACCCGGTGGTCGTCAGCGAGGCGATCATGATCGCGGCGATGCCGCAGCACAGGCCGGACAGCACG
>JAYSXW010000340.1:0-11365 GCA_043716935.1 Pseudonocardia sp. | reverse complement strand
GGCGAACCATAAGGGAATCCGGTGCCCCAGTCACACCCGCCGCCCCGGCCACCGCCGGGTCGCCGGTGGTGGCGTCCGCCCGTCCGTGCTCGCCCAGGCCGCCACGTCGACCTCGGTGATCTGAAGGGCAACATCGGCAGTTCCAAATAACCGGATCCCCGCCGATCTCGACCTGGCGGAGCTCCCCAGCGTCAGCATCTGGTGCGACCGGTTCCACGTCTCGTTCGCCGCGGCCGCCCTGCGCCCGGTCGCCCGCTGGGGCGTCGATAGGCTGTCGACGTGACTGAACACACCCTGGTCCTCGTCAAGCCCGACGGCGTCGAGCGCAAGCTGGTCGGCGAGGTCCTCGCCCGTATCGAACGCAAGGGCCTCGACATCGTCGCCCTCGAGCTCCGCACCGTCGACCGTGAACTGGCCGCCCAGCACTACGCCGAGCACGACGGCAGGCCGTTCTTCGAGAGCCTGCTGGAGTTCATCACCTCCGGCCCGCTGCTCTCGGCCGTGGTGCAGGGCCCGCGCGCGATCGCCGCATGGCGCCAGCTCGCCGGCGGCACCGACCCGGTGGAGAAGGCTGTGCCCGGCACGATCCGGGGCGACTTCGCCCTGGAGACCCAGTCCAACCTGGTGCACGGCTCCGACTCGCCCGAGAGCTCCGCGCGGGAGATCAAGCTCTGGTTCCCGAACCTGTGACGCCGGCCCCCTGAGCTCCGGTGACGGGCGGTCGGGGTCCTCGTCGACCGGGGCCGGAACATGGTGTTCACCCCGCGCGTCGGGCCCGGCGCCGGACTCCGAACGCGAGGATCACCGCCGCCGAGCCGGCCGCGGCGAGGAGCAGCCCGGCCGGCCCGAGCCCCACCACCCATCCCGAGATCGCCGACTGCACACCGAGCGCGGCGGTCACCACCGGATCGGCGACGGCCCGGCCGGCCACCGTCCGGATCTCGAACCAGCCGTACCAGGCCACGTACGCCCCGGCGACGACGAGCAGCGCACCGCTGAACCGGCTGATCACGGCCCCGGCCCGACGCATGCCAACGACAACCCTGCTGCGCGCCGTGGCCACCGCCAGCGCCAGGGTGAGCACGACGACGCCCATCCCCAGGGCGTAGGCCAGGAAGGCCGCGACGACCCCGAGCGGACCACCGGTGCGCAGCGAGCCGGCGATGACGGCGAGAAACGGGGCGACCGTGTACGACAGCGACGCCAGCGCGAACGACACGCCGTACCCGGTGCGGGACCACCATCGCTGCGTCGGTGCAGATCCGTGCCCGGCGAGACCGGGGATCGCGAGCGTCCGCCCCGCCAGCAGCGCGACGCCCACCCCGACCAGCCCGACGCCGAGGACGACCGTGACGATCGGCAGGTACCGCTCGATCGACGGCGCCAACGGCGCCAGCACGGCCGCCACCAGCCCGAACACGGCGACGAACCCCACCGTCATCCCGGCGGCGGACCCGACGGCACCACGGATCGGGCCCCCCACACCGGTAGCGTCGGGGCCGGGTACCTGGTCCGGGCCCGCCGCGAGCAGGCCCAGGTAGGCGGGCAGCAGGGCGAAACCGCAC
Source organism: Pseudonocardia sp. (assembly GCA_043716935.1). Classification (GTDB taxonomy): domain Bacteria; phylum Actinomycetota; class Actinomycetes; order Mycobacteriales; family Pseudonocardiaceae; genus Pseudonocardia. Next base: position 9,800 of record JAYSXW010000340.1, on the reverse strand, counting down.
GGGTTGAAGGCGGCGACCGACCCGGCGACCAGAGCGAACGCCAACGCGACGGGATCCACGGTCACGGGCCCAGGAGGTCCCGAGCGGCCGCACGCAGGCCGGCGCCGTCGAGGCCGCCCGGGTGGGCGGTGACCGTGCCGTCGGCGGCGACGAACGCGAACGCCGGCTGTGCCACCACCCCGAAGCGCTGCCACAGGGCACCGTCGGCGTCGACCACGTGGGTGAACCCGGCGGTGCCGGTATCGGCCACGAACCGCTTCATGTCGTCGACCGGTCCCAACCCGGGCACACCCACGAACCGCACCCTGCCCTCGTACTCCGCCGCGACGGCGGCCACGTCCGGCGCCTCCGCCCGACAGACGGTGCACCAGGGCGCCCAGAACCACAGGACGGCGGGCGTGCCGGCGAGCGTGGCACTGTCGAAGGAGCCACCGTCGACCGTGGCGCCCGCGAAGGCCGCCCCGCGATCCTGTGCAGGAACAGCGCAGCCGGCGACGGCGAGCAGCGCGGCGAGCAGCAGGAGCAGCAGCGCGCGTCGTCGCACCGGAGTCATACCCCCACCATTCGTTCGTGTCGGGCACCGTCGGTTCGTGACGACCCGACCGTAAGCGGTGGCACCGACAGAACGGCGCCGACGTTCGCGATAGGCAATGTCGGTCGGTTTCTGTCAGGGGTCGCGGTTACGGTCTCGGGCGTGGGGGACGGGCTGGTCCAGGCCCGGGGGCTGCGCAAGCAGTTCGGCGGGTTCGAGGCGGTGCGCGGTATCGATCTCGACGTCGCGCGCGGCGAGGTGTTCAGCTTTCTCGGCCCCAACGGCGCGGGCAAGTCCTCCACCATGCGGATGATCGCGTGCGTGTCACCGCGCAGCAGGGGGCGAGCTGCAGGTGCTCGGCATGGATCCCACCACCGACGGGCCCCGATCCGGGCCCGGATCGGGTGGTACCCCAGCTCGACAACCTCGACTCCGAACTCACCGTCCGGCAGGACCTGGAGATCTACGGCCGCTACTTCGGGCTCGCCCGCGCCCACGTGCGGGCCCGGGCCACCGAGTTGCTGGAGTTCGTCCGGCTCACCGAACGGGCCGAGGCCGCCGTCGAGCCACTGTCGGGCGGCATGAAGCGGCGCCTGACGATCGCCCGATCGCTGGTCAACGACCCCGAGCTGCTGCTGCTCGACGAGCCCACCACGGGCCTCGACCCGCAGGCCCGCCACCTGCTGTGGGAGCGGCTCTACCGGCTCAGGGGCCAGGGCGTCACCCAGATCATCACGACCCACTACATGGACGAGGCCGGGCAGCTCCGCGATCGGCTCGTGATCATGGACGGCGGCTTGATCGTGGCGGAGGGGTCGCCGGCCGAGCTCATCGAACGGCACTCCACGCGGGAGGTGCTGGAGCCGCGGTTCCCGTTCGGGGAGCGGCCGGCCGTGGCCGTCGCGCTCGTCGGCGGCGTCCCAGGGCCGGGCATCGTCGTCATCCCGATGACGCTTGGCGTACTTCGCCGTGATGATCGTCGTCGGGCTCGCGGTCGCCGCCCGCCACCTCGACGCCGTCCTGCTTCGCTGAACACTCTCCTACCGGGCCGGTACCACCACGACTGAACCTCCCGGGCGACTCGGGTAGCCGTCGCGGACCGGCAGGTCGATGATGTGGCCATGACGGTCACCTCGCAGCGATCAGCCCTCGCCGACCTGGTGCGGAGCGCTGTCGTGGCCGTACTGGCGGTGGCGCAGATCGTGGTGTCCGGGTTGGGCGGCAGCGGCGCTACCGGCGAGTCGATCGGAGTGGTCGCCAACGACTACGCCACCCCACTGCTGGCAGCCGGCTGGACGTTCGCGATCTGGGCGCCGATCTATCTCGGGTTCCTCGTCTACGCGGTCTACCAGCTGCTTCCCCGACAGCGTTCCCGCGAGGTGCACCGGCGCACGGGCTGGTGGCTGGCCGCGTCGGCGGTGCTGAACCCGGCCTGGATCCTCGCCTTCTCGACGCGGTGGATCCTGCTGGCCGAATTCCTGATCGTGGCGCTGCTGGTGGTGCTCGCCACGGTCTTCGGGCGCCTGTCGCGCGACCCTGCCGCCGATGTCACCGAGCGGATCACCTTCCGCGGCCCGATCGCGCTCTACACCGGCTGGGTGTCGGTCGCAACGGTGCTGGGCACGGCGGCCACCGGCGTGGGGATCGGGCTGCCCGGCGACAACGCGCTCGCCGTCGTCGCGGCCGTGGTCGTGCTGCTCGTGGCCGCCGCCATCGTCTCCTGGGTGGTGCTGTCGGGCAGTGCCGTCGTCGCCTATGCCGCGGCCGTCGTCTGGGCGTTGGCGGGCATCGCGCTCAACGACCGTCCGGCCGCGGTGGTGGTGACCGGCGCCGTCTCGATCGTCCTGGTGCTGGCCGCCACGGCTCGCCGGCTCACCGCGGCCGGCAACCCGCCCCGCGCGGCCTGGGGCTGACCCCGGCGGCGCGGGCCCGCCGTCCCCTGTTCGGATCGCCCAGGGCGTCGTAGCAGAGCTCGATGCCCGCGACCCGTACGAACCGTCCGTCCACTCCACGGCCGTCCGGCCGTGTTCGGTGGGGTGGTTCGCCCGCGCCGTCGGTCGGGAGCGGGGCTACCCTGAGCGGTCGTGACCGCTCCCTCGGTGTTCGCCCGCCTCGAGCCCCTGCTCCCGCGGGTGTCCAAGCCCGTGCAGTACGTCGGCGGTGAACTGAACGCGCAGGTCAAGGACTGGGATGCCGCGCAGGTGCGGTGGGCGTTGATGTACCCCGACGCCTACGAGGTCGGCCTGCCCAACCAGGGCGTCCAGATCCTCTACGAGGTCCTCAACGAGCGGCCCGACGCGCTGGCCGAGCGCTGCTACGCCGTCTGGCCCGATCTCGAGGTGCTGATGCGCGAGCACGGGGTGCCGTCGTTCACCGTGGACGCCCACCGCCCGCTGGGCGCGTTCGACGTGCTGGGCGTCAGCTTCTCCACCGAGCTGGGCTACACGAACCTGTTCACCGCACTCGACCTGGCGGGCATCCCGCTGCACGCGGTCGACAGGTCCGTCGATCATCCCGTCGTGGTCGCCGGCGGGCATGCCGCGTTCAACCCGGAGCCGATCGCCGATTTCGTCGACGTGGCCGCGATCGGTGACGGCGAGGAGGTCGTCGGCGACATCACCGACGTCGTGCGCGAGTGGAAGGCCGCGGGCCGGCCGGGCGGGCGGCGTGAGCTCTTGCTGCAGCTCGCGGCCACCGACGGCTGCTACGTGCCGTCGCTCTACGCCGTGTCCTACGGGCCGGACGGCGCCATCGCATCCGTCGCGCCGGTCGACGAGCGGGTGCCGCACACGGTCACCAAGCGCACCACCGTCGACCTCGACGAGTGGCCCTACCCGAAGGCGCCGCTGGTGCCGCTGGCCGAGACGGTGCACGAGCGGGCCAGCGTCGAGATCTTCCGCGGCTGCACGCGGGGCTGCCGCTTCTGCCAGGCCGGGATGATCACGCGTCCGGTGCGGGAACGTTCGCTGCGGGGCATCGGGGAGATGGTGGACGCCTCCGTGCGCGCCACCGGGTTCGACGAGGTCGGCCTGCTGTCGCTCTCGAGCGCCGACCACTCCGAGATCGCCGAGATCACCAAGGGCCTGGCCGACCGCTACGAGGGCACCAACACCTCGCTGTCGCTGCCCAGCACGCGCGTGGACGCGTTCAACATCGACCTGGCCAACGAGATCAGCCGCAACGGCCGACGCTCCGGGCTCACGTTCGCCCCCGAGGGCGGCTCCGAGCGGATCCGGCGCGTGATCAACAAGATGGTGTCGGAGGACGACCTCATCCGCACCGTCTCGGAGGCCTTCGCGCAGGGCTGGGTGCAGGTCAAGCTGTACTTCATGTGCGGGCTGCCCACCGAGGAGGACGAGGACGTCCTGGAGATCGCGGGCATGGCGCACCGGGTGATCAAGGCGGGGAGGATCGCGTCGGGTCGCAACGACGTCCGGTGCACCATCTCCATAGGCGGGTTCGTGCCCAAGCCGCACACGCCGTTCCAGTGGGCCGCGCAGTGCCACCCCGACGTCGTCGACGACCGGTTGCGGCAGCTCCGCGCCGCGGTCAACAGTGACCGAAAGCTCGGCCGCAACATCGGCATGCGCTACCACGACGGGAAACCGTCGCTGATCGAGGGCCTGCTCGCCCGCGGCGATCGTCGGGTCGGAGCCGTCATCGAGCGTGTCTGGCGCGAGGGCGGCCGGTTCGACGGCTGGAGCGAGCACTTCTCCTACGGGCGGTGGACCGGCGCGGCCGCCGCCGAGCTGGAGCCGCTCGGCGTCTCGCTGGAGTGGTTCACGACCCGCGACCGTGGCCGCGACGAGATCCTGCCCTGGGACCACCTCGACTCCGGCCTGGAGCGCGACTGGCTGTGGGACGACTGGCAGGATGCCCTGGCCGGCAACGAGCAGGACGACTGCCGCTGGACGCCGTGCTTCGACTGCGGCGTGTGCCCGTCCACCGGCACCGACATCCAGGTGGGCCCGAGCGGGACCACCCTGCTGCCCCTGAGCGTCGTCGACCCCCTGGCCGCGAGTGGTTGAGGCTCCCACGATCCGGGTCGCCGACGAGCGCGACATGCAGGCGCTCGCCCGGCTGCGGCGCGCATGGCTGGAGGAGCGCGCCGGCCGCCCCCTCGACGACCCGGGTTTCGAGGCCGCGTTCGAGCAGTGGTGGCGGGTCGAGCTGCCGCGGCGGACGTTCTGGCTGGCCGAGGTGGGCTCCGAGCGCGCCGGCCGCGCCGTGGTCGGCTCGATCAACGTGGTGGAGATCGTCCACATGCCCCGGCCCGGGGCCCGCGGGGGGCGGATCGGGCACGTCGGCAACGCGTTCGTACTGGCATCGTTCGTCGATCGCGGTCTGCCGGCCGTGCTGCTGGCGGCGGTCGTCGAGCACGCCCGCACCCGCCGCTACCGCCGCCTGCTACTCGCTCCCACCGCCAGCAGCACGGCGTTCTACCGCCGCGCCGGCTTCGCCCCGGCGGGCGAGGGCCTGCTGAGCCTCGACCCGCAGGCCGGGTCCCCGGAACTCGCGTGAACCAGGCGGGCGGGCCGCTACGCACCGGTTCCGGGGCCACGCGCCTCGTCGACGGGGCAGATGGCGCGGGCCGGGGTGCGTGGGGCGGGCCGGGGTGCGTGGCGAATAGGCTGGTGGAATGGCCCGCACGCGTCCCGGGGAGGCGGCGAACCCCGCCCCGCCCACTGTCCAGCGCGTCCGGCTGCGGTTCGCGAAGCGGGGCCGGCTGCGGTTCCTGTCCCACCGCGACGTCGCGCGGAGCTTCGAACGGGCCGTGCGTCGCGCCGGGGTGCCCGTGGCCCACTCCCACGGCTTCAGCCCGCACCCGCGGCTGTCGTGGGTCGGGGCCGCGCCCACCGGCTCGGCCAGCGAGGCCGAGTACGTGGAGATCGGGCTGACGCGGATCGTCGAGCCGTCGGCCCTGGCCACGGCCCTGGACGCCGCGCTGCCCGAGGGGCTCGACGTGCTGGCGGCGGCCGTCGCCGAGGGCGCGTCGCTGCCCGACCGGATCGACGCCAGCCGCTGGCGGATCGAGCTGCCCGGCGTCGCCCCCGCCACGCTGGCCGCGGCGCTGGATGCACTGCTGGCCACGGAGTCGGTGATCGTCGAGCGGATCATCCCGGCGGGCCGGCGCGAGATCGACGTGCGGTCCGCGCTGGTTCGCGCCGAGCTCGTCCCGGACCCGGGCCGGGGCGACGCCTCGGGCTCGTCACGCCGCAGCGCCGACGCCCCGACGGAGGACTGTGCGACAATGACAGCGGTTGTGCGGCAGACGACACCCGCTGTTCGACCCGATGACGTGTTGGGTGCACTCGACGTTGTCGCAGGCCTCAGGCCTCCGGTGCCCGCCAAGGCCACCCGGACGGCCCAGGGACTGCTCGACGACCGGGGTGAACTCGCTGATCCACTCGGCTCTGACCGGGTCACCACCCGGGCCTGACCGAGCGGCACCGGCGCATCTGCTGCGGCGCGCCGTCGAGCACCACCAGCGCGATCCGAGGATTGCTCTCCGCGCACCGCGCGGAAGAGAGAAACTGCACGTGCCCCTGCGCGGCCGCCTTCTCCACGGAGGGCGCCCGGGGGCGGAGGAGCTGAATGTCGAACAACGATTCGCCCGCCGGTAGCGCCGGCGGGGCGGTCACCGTGCCCGGCCTGGACGATCTGCCCGAGAAGATGCGGGTGCACGCCCTGGCCAGGCTGATCGGACGCACCAGCCGCGAGGTGATCGCCGCGCTCGGTGGCCTGGGCGTCGAGGTGCGCGGCGCGCAGTCCAGCATCGACCGCAAGGCTGCCGAGCAGGTCGTCACGGCGCTCGTCGAACTGCCGGAGGCCATCCCGGCTGCGTCGATCCCGGCTGCGTCGATCTCGGCTGCGTCGATCCCGGCTGCGCCGCCCGCGCCCACCCCGGCCGCAGTCGCACCGGTCGTGGCGGAGCCGGAGCCGGCGGTCGTCGTCCCACAGGTTCGCAACACCGGGCTGACTCCGCTGTTCTCGCCCCCGGCGCCACTGTTCCAGCCGCCGGCCCGGCCCTCCCGCACGCGTCGGCGCTCTACCGAGCCCGAGCCCGAGCCCGAGTTCGACGAGGCCTCCCACGAGCCGACGGAGTCCGACACAGCGGACTCCGTCGACCATCCCGTCGATGACGGGTTGCAGGAGCGCGTCGACGACATCGGGGGCGAGACCGGCGAGGACACCGGCGAGGACACCGGCGACGACGACGAGGGCGCGGCCCGCCGCCGGCGGCGGCGCGGGCGACGGGGTCGCGGCCGCGGCCGGGGCGGCGACGAGTCCGACGAGAACGGCGATTCCGAGAACGGCGATTCCGAGGACGGCGCCGAGGAGCCTGCCGGTGCGCAGCCGGACGCGTCCGGGGCCGAGCGGGACGGGGCCGAGCGGGACGGGGCCGAGCAGGACGAGGCCGAGCAGGACGAGGCCGAGCAGGACGAGGGCACCGGCACGCGGCGTCGACGTCGGCGTCGGCGTCGCAAGGGCTCCGGTGAGGACGGCGACGACACTGCGGACGCCGGCGACCCGCCCCACATGGTCACGCGCGTGCGCCAGCCGCGCTCCCCCGCCGGAGCGGGCGAGGCCGACGGGGACGGCGTGCAGAGCGTCCGCGGCTCCACCCGCCTGGAGGCCAAGCGCCAGCGCCGCCGTGACGGCCGGGACGCCGGCCGCCGCCGGGTGCCGGTGCTGTCGGAGGCGGAGTTCCTGGCGCGCCGCGAGTCGGTGGACCGCACGATGGTCGTGCGCGAGCGCGGCGCCCGGATCGAGATCGGGGTGCTGGAGGACGAGGTCCTCGTCGAGCACTTCGTGGCCGACGCCGGGCACGACGGCACCGGCAAGTCGCTGGTGGGCAACATCTACCTGGGCCGCGTCCAGAACGTCCTGCCCAGCATGGAGGCCGCGTTCGTCGACATCGGTCGAGGCCGCAACGCGGTGCTCTACGCCGGGGAGGTCGACTGGGACGCCGCCGGGCTCGGCGGCAAGGCCCGCCGCATCGAGCAGGCGCTCTCCAGCGGTGACGCCGTGCTGGTGCAGGTCACCAAGGACTCGCTGGGTCACAAGGGTGCCCGCCTGACCACCCAGATCAGCCTGGCCGGGCGCTTCCTCGTATACGTGCCCTCGGGCGGTGCCGCCGGGATCAGCCGCAAGCTGCCCGACATCGAGCGCAAGCGCCTCAAGGACATGCTCAAGGAGATCGTCCCGCAGGAAGCTGGGGTGATCATCCGGACGGCATCGGAGGGTGTCAGCCACGAGGCCCTCGAACGCGACGTCCGGCGCCTGCAGGCGCAGTGGGAGGTCGTCAAGGAGCGTTCCGAGAAGACCGGCCCGAACAAGCCCAAGGCCCCGGTGCTGCTCTACGAGGAGCCCGACCTGCTCATCAAGGTCGTGCGCGACCAGTTCAACGAGGACTTCTCGCGGCTGATCATTCAGGGCGACGACGGCTACGACACCCTCACCGGCTACCTCGGCCACGTGGCTCCCGAGCTGGCCGAGCGCGTCCACCGCCACGTCGGCACCCAGGACGTGTTCGCCGAGTACCGCATCGACGAGCAGCTGCTCAAGGCGCTGGACCGCAAGGTGTGGCTGCCGTCGGGCGGCACGCTGGTGATCGACCGCACCGAGGCCATGACGGTGGTCGACGTCAACACCGGCAAGTTCACCGGCTCCGGCGGCAACCTCGAGGAGACCGTCACCCGCAACAACCTCGAGGCGGCCGAGGAGATCGTGCGGCAGCTGCGGCTGCGCGACATCGGCGGCATCATCGTCGTCGACTTCATCGACATGGTGCTCGAGGCCAACCGCGATCTCGTGCTGCGCCGGCTCACCGAGTGCCTCTCCCGCGACCGCACCCGCCACCAGGTCGCCGAGGTCACCTCGCTCGGACTGGTGCAGATGACGCGCAAGCGCGTCGGCGGCGGGCTCCTGGAGCACTTCTCCGAGCCCTGCGAGCACTGCCGCGGGCGCGGGGTGGTCGTCAACACCGAGCCCGTCACCGAACACGACTTCGGGCGCCCCGAGCGTGTCTCCGAACCCACCGGCGGTCGTCGCACCCGCGGTGGCCGGGGACGGCGGGACAGCGCCGACCGGGACGGCCTCATCGCTGTCGGCAACCCGGGTATCGGGGCCGCGGCCACCGCCGACGCAGCCGTGATCTACGCGCCCGCCATCGACGCGCAGGTCCTGACCGGCTCGATCGGTCCGGCCGTCGAGGTCGGGATGGACGCCGCCGCGGACGCGGTGGAGGAGACGGTGGTCGAGCGCACGCCGGCCGCCGCGGCCGATGCCGAGACCGCAGCGACCAACGGCCGGGGTCGCGCACCGCGCCGTCGCGGCCGGGTCACCCGAACGGCCGGCGCCCCCACGGTCGCCGGTGGCGACGCGCCCGCGGTCGTCCCGGGGCCGGTGCCCGGGCCGGCCGAGTCCGCCCCAGTGGCGGGGCCGGGCGTGGCGGGGCCGCCCGGGCCGCAGGACGCCCAGCCGCAGGACGCCCAGCCGGTGGCCGCCCAGCCGCGGGCCGCCCAGCCCGGGGCCGCCGAGCCGACGATCGACCCGTCGGGAACCGACACGCCCGGGGCCAGGACGCCGGCGGCCTACCCGTCGGTGTCCGGCCCGTCGGGGGTTGACACTTCGGGGGTTGGCCCGTCGGCGGCCGGGCCGCAGCCGGCGGATCCGGCCGCGCAGCCCCGGCGTAGTCGCCGGACGGCGTCGCGTCCGGCCGGCCCGCCCGCGGGCCGGACCCCGTCCGAGCCGGCGTCCGCCACCGGAGCCGAGCAGGGCGCCGGAGCCGGGGGAGACCCGATGTGACAGCGCCCGTGACCCTTCCGTACCCTCGGGATCCTGCACCGCTCTCGACGACTCCGAGTCGCGGTCCGCGCGGAGGTCACTCCGGGCAACGTCCCCCGAGCTTCAGGAGCAGTGCGTCGATGTACGCGATCGTCAAGACCGGCGGCAAGCAGTACAAGGTGACCGTCGATGACGTGCTCACCGTCGAGAAGATCAAGAGCGAGCCCGGCGCGGCAATCACGCTGCCGGCGCTGCTCCTGGTCGATGGCGATGACGTCACCTCGGCGGCCGACGCGCTGGCGTCCGTCACCGTGTCCGCCACGGTGGTCGAGCACACCAAGGGCCCGAAGATCCGCATTCACAAGTTCAAGAGCAAGACCGGGTACCACAAGCGTCAGGGGCACCGTCAGCCGCTGACGAAGGTCCAGGTCACCGGCATCGAGAAGTAGGGGAGACGCAGCCATGGCACACAAGAAGG
>JAYSXW010000339.1:0-11369 GCA_043716935.1 Pseudonocardia sp. | reverse complement strand
TGTCGAGCCTGGCCACGCTCCTTGTGGCCAAAATGTTACCCCGCGTCACTGAACCAGGCTCGACGCGAAGCCGAATGTCCAGATGTCGGGCCCGGAGTTACCGGGCCCAGCTCGAGGAGGAACCCGTGCGAAAGATCCAGCGACTGGCCGCCGTCGGCGCCATGGCGGCACTGACCGTGGCGCTGGGCGCCTGTGGCAGCTCCGACACCGCCACCACCGCCGCGCCCAGCAGCGCCGCCGCCGCGCCGAGCAGCAGCAGCAGCAGCGCCGCTGCGTCGTCGAGCGCGTCCAGCGACGGCGTCACCACCCCCAACGACGTCTTCGGTGCGGCCTGCACGGCGCTGCCGAAGGCCGGCGAGCCCGGCTCGCTCACGGCGATGGGCCCGCAGCCGGTGGCCACCGCCGCCAGCACCAACCCGCTGCTCACCACGCTCGTCACCGCGGTCGGCAAGGTCGACGGCCTTGCCGGCACCCTGAACTCGGCCAAGGCCCTGACGGTCTACGCACCGGTCAACGACGCGTTCGCCGCAGTCCAGGCCAAGGTCGGCGACAAGAAGTTCAACGCCCTGCTCGCGGACCAGACGGCGCTGGGCGCCCTGCTGTCCTACCACGTGTCGGGCACCCGTTACGACAAGGACGGCCTCGTCGCGGCGGGGACCACCACCCAGCTCGCCGGTGGCACCGTCAAGGTCGCCGAGAGCGGCGACACGCTCACACTGACCGGCGGCGACGGCAACGCCGCCACCGTCCTGTGCGGCAACATCCCGACCTCGAACGCGACCGTCTACGCGATCGATGCCGTGCTCATGCCCGCCAGCTGACACCCGCACGACCCGCAGGGGCGGTCCCGGTTCGCCGGGCCGCCCCTGCTTGACGTCCGGCGGGTGACCTCGGCGTTCTGCACGGCGACGAACGGGCGCTTCCGTACGACCATCGGTACGGCCCCGAATCCGGCGCACGCGAGCACGATCACGTTCAAGATCGCAATTTTGTGCCGGCGTTCACGAGCGTCTACCGTGTGAGCCAGTCGCCGTCAACGCCCGATCCCGGGGTCCGGCCGGGTCAGCCCGGCACCCGATGTGTCGCCCGCCGGCCGCCCAGACCGTTCATCAGCGAGGAGACACCGTGACCGTGCCGTCCGGGGCGGGGTCCTCCGACGTTTCGGCCGCGTCGCGGTCGCGGTCCATCCCCGAGGCCACGGTCGCCCGGCTCGCCGTCTATCTGCGGGTGCTCGGGGAACTCCTCGAACAGGGCGCCGCGACCGTCTCCAGTGACGAGTTGGCCCTCGCCTCCGGGGTCAACTCGGCCAAGCTGCGCAAGGACCTCTCCCACATCGGCTCCTACGGCATCCGCGGTGTCGGCTACGACGTCGCCGGGCTGGTGCGCCGCCTCGAGCTGGCGCTGGGCCTGGACCACCGCCAGGCCGTCGCGCTGGTCGGGGTCGGCAACCTCGGCCACGCGCTCGCTGGCTACGGCGGGTTCGGCGGGCGCGGCTTCCCCGTCACCGCACTGTTCGACGTCGACCCGGATCTCGTGGACATCCCGATCAACGCGATCCCCGTCGAGCACGTCCGGGAGATCCCACGGGTGTGCGCCGAGCGCGGCGTCACCATCGGCATGATCGCCACCCCGGGCCCGGCCGCCCAGGGCGTGTGCGACCTGCTCGTCGCAGGCGGCGTGCAGTGCATCCTCACCTTCGCGCCGGTCGTGCTGCAGGTGCCCGACCAGGTCGAGGTGCGGAAGGTCGACCTGGCCGTCGAGCTGCAGGTGCTGGCGTTCCACGTCGCCCGCCGCCGCCTTGCGGTGGCTGAGCTGCCGGTGCACGGGCACGCCGCCAACGGGCACGTTCCACCGAGCGCCGGCGAGGGAGTGCGATGAGTGTCCTCGTGGTGGGGCTCTCACACCGCACCGCACCGGTGGAGGTGTTGGAGCGGGCGGCCGTCGGCGCGCAGGAGGTCCCCAAGCTGCTCGACGAGATGCTGCGTGGTACCCACGTCTCCGAGGTCGTGCTGCTCTCCACGTGCAACCGCATCGAGGTGTACGCGGTGGTCGACGCGTTCCACGGCGGCCTCGCCGACGTCTCCGCGGTGCTGGCCCGGCACGCCGGAGTGCAAGTGCCCGAGCTCACCGAGCACGTCTACGTGCACTACGCGGGCGCGGCCGTGCAGCACCTGTTCGCGGTGTCGGCCGGGCTGGACTCCATGGTCGTCGGCGAATCGCAGATCCTCGGACAGCTGCGTGCCGCCTACGCCGCGGCGGACGCGGCCGGCACCGTCGGCAGGTCGCTGCACGAGTTGGCTCAGCAGGCACTGCGCGTCGGCAAGCGGGTGCACGCCCGCACCGGCATCGACACCGCCGGTGCCTCGGTGGTGTCCGAGGCCCTCGCGGACGCGGCGGCCGCCCTGGGCGGCAGCCTGACCGGGCGCCGTGCGGTGATCGTCGGCGCCGGGGCGATGGGTGGGCTCGCCGCCGCGCACCTGCGCCGGGCCGGGGCCGCGGACATCGTCGTGGTCAACCGCACGCCCGACCACGCGGCCCGGCTCGCCGAGATCAGCGCCGCCGCCGGCACACCGGCCCGTCCCGCCACGTTCGACGACCTGGCCGCCGAGCTCGCGGACGCCGATGTGATGGTCGCCTGCACCGGGGCCGTCGGCGCCGTGGTCGACCGCGACACGGTGGCGGCGGCCGTCGCCGCGCGGGCCGGGCGTCCGCTCGCGGTGTGCGACCTCGGTCTGCCCCGTGACGTCGACCCAGCGGTGGCCGCGCTGCCCGGCGTCACCCTGGTCGACCTGAGCGCCCTGGCGCGTCGGCTCTCCACCGGCCGGCGCGGCACCGCCGTCGCTCAGGCCCAGGAGCTGGTGGCGCAGGAGGCGCAGGTCTACCTGGCCGCGCAGCGCTCCGCCGAGGTCACCCCGACGGTCACCGCGCTGCGGCGCCGGGCGTCCGATGTCGTCGACGCCGAGTTGCTGCGGTTGGACTCCAGGCTCCCCGACCTCGACGACCACGTGCGCGCGGAGTTCACCCGCAGCGTCCGACGGGTGGTGGACAAGCTGCTCCACACCCCGACCGTGCAGGTCAAGCGCCTGGCCGTCGGGCCGGACGGCGACAGTTACGCCGCCGCGCTCCGCGCGCTGTTCGAGCTCGACCCACAGACCCCCGCGGTCATGGCCGGTCAGCGCGGCGGCGACGTGCTCGCCGCCCTGGAGGCGCGGCCGGGCGACCCGGCGGCCACCTGGCCGTTCACGGTCCGACCGCAGGACAGTGCCTGATGCTGAGGATCGGCACCCGCCCCAGCGCGCTCGCGACGGCCCAGTCCGGGCTGGTCGCGCAGCGGCTGCGGGCCGCCGGGCACCCGTGCGAGCTGGTGGAGATCAGCACGCCGGGCGACCTGTCATCGGCGCCGGTCATCGAACTGGGCGTCGGCGTCTTCGTGTCCCAGCTGCGCGAGGCGCTCGTGCGCGGGGACGTCGACGTCGCGGTGCACTCCTACAAGGACCTGCCGACGGCGCCCGACCCCCGGCTGCGGCTCGCCGCCGTCCCGTCGCGGGAGGACTCCCGAGACGCCCTCGTCGCACGCGACGGCAAGGTGCTCGGCGAGCTGCCCGTCGGGTCGCGGGTGGGCACCGGGTCGCCGCGGCGCCGGGCCCAGCTCGACGCGCTCGGCCTCGGCCTCGACGTCGTCGCGATCCGGGGGAACGTGGACACGCGGATCGGGAGGGTCCGGTCCGGGGATCTCGACGCAGTGGTCGTGGCGGCGGCGGGCCTGCGCCGGCTCGGCCTGATCGATCGGGCCACCGAGCTGCTCGATCCGGTGCAGATGCTGCCCGCCCCCGCGCAGGGGGCGCTGGCCGTGGAGTGCCGGGCCGAGGACGTCGACCTCGGCGCGGCACTCGCCGCGGTCCTGGACGACGGGTACACCCGCGCGGCCGTCGCCGCCGAGCGCGCGGTGCTCGCCACGCTGGAGGCCGGCTGCAGTGCGCCGGTCGGGGCGTTGGCCGACGTGGTCTCCGACTGGGTTGTCGAACCCGGCTCCGCCGGAGACGACGACGGCCGCGCCGTCGACCGCATCTCGCTGCGTGCGGTCGTCGGCACCACCGACGGGGGCCTGCTGCGCGCGTCGGTCACCGGAGACATGGACGACGCCGAGAAGCTCGGAGCGGCACTCGCCGCCGAGTTGCTCGACATGGGAGGCCCGCTGATGTCGGTGGGCCTCCCGCCAGAACCGCTGGATCGGGAGTTCAATCGATGAGCCGAATACTCAGTACCCCAGGGCGGGTCGTCTTCGTGGGCAGTGGCCCCGGCGACCCGGGTCTGCTGACGGTCCGCGCACGGGACGCCATCGCGTCCGCGCCGCTGATCGTCACCGACAGCGATGTGCCGGAGGTGATACTCGCGCTGGCCGCGGAGGGCGCCGAGGTGCGTCCCGCAGTGGGGGAGCCCGCCGACGTGGCGCGCGACCTGATCGCGCAGGCCCGCACCGGCCGCACCGTCACGCGGCTGGTCAGCGGTGATCCGCTGACGCTCGACCCCGTGGTGGCCGAGGCCATTGCCGTGGCCGACGCCGAGGTGGCGTTCGACGTGGTCCCGGGCGTGCCGGCCGGCACGGCCGTCCCCGCCTACGCCGGCGTCCCGCTCGGTTCGGCGCACATCGAGGCCGACGTCCGCACCGGCCTCGACTGGGCGCGCCTGGCCGCGGCGCCCGGCACCCTCGTGCTGCATGCGTCGCCGTCGCACCTCGCGGAGGTGGCGGGTTCGCTCACCGAGAACGGTGTCGCCGCGCAGACGCCCGTCGCCATCACCTCCGGTGGCACGACCACCACCCAGCGCACGGTGCAGGCCACCCTGGCCACGATGGTCGCCGAGGCGGGCGACCTCGACGGGCCGCTCGTGCTCACCGTCGGCGCCGGGGTCGGGCTGCGCGAGGAGCTGTCGTGGTGGGAGTCGCGCGCCCTCTACGGGTGGCGCGTGCTCGTGCCGCGCACCAAGGACCAGGCCGGCGCCATGAGCGAGCGGCTCGCGGTGCACGGGGCGTCGGCGGAGGAGGTGCCGACCATCGCCGTCGAGCCCCCGCGTTCGCCCACGCAGATGGAACGCGCCGTCAAGGGCCTCGTCGACGGCCGCTACCAGTGGGTCGTGTTCACCTCCACCAACGCCGTGCGCGCAGTGTGGGAGAAGTTCGCCGAGTTCGGGCTCGACGCCCGCGCGTTCTCCGGCGTCAAGATCGCGTGCGTGGGGACGGCGACGGCCGAGAAGGTCCGCGCCTTCGGGATCGTGCCGGAGCTGGTGCCCGGGGTGGAGGAATCCGCCGAGTCCTCGTCGGAGGGGCTGCTCGGAATCTTCCCGCCCCACGACGACGTCCTCGACCCGGTGGACCGCGTACTGCTCCCGCGCGCCGACATCGCCACCGAGACCCTCGCGGCCGGCCTGCGCGACCGCGGCTGGGAGATCGACGACGTCACCGCCTACCGCACCGTCCGGGCCGCCCCGCCGCCCGCCCCGATCCGGGAGGCGATCAAGTCGGGCGGGTTCGACGCGGTGTGCTTCACCAGCTCGTCGACGGTGCGGAACCTGGTCGGCATCGCCGGCAAGCCGCACGCCCGCACGATCGTCGCCTGCATCGGCCCGCAGACGGCCGAGACGGCGCGCGAGTTCGGTCTACGCGTCGACGTCCAGCCGGCCGAGGCGAGGGTCTCGGCCCTGGTCGACGCCCTGGCGGCGCACGCCGCCCGCCTGCGCGCGGAAGGTGCCCTGCCACCCCCGAAGAAGGCCAAGGCCCGCCGCCGCTGAGGGGTTCGGCCGGGCGGTTCGCGGTCGTAGGGTGGCGCCCATGGCGTTCCCTTCGTCGCGGCCCCGACGGCTGCGGACCACCCCGGCGCTGCGGCGGCTCGTCGCCGAGACCGATCTGCGGCCCCGGCACCTCGTGCTGCCCCTGTTCGTGCGCGAGGGCATCACCGAGCCGGTGCCGGTCGCCTCCATGCCCGGGGTCGTGCAACACACGCGGGACTCGCTGCGCAAGGCCGCCACCGAGGCCGTCGCGGCGGGTGTCGGTGGGCTGATGCTGTTCGGGGTGCCCGCCGAGCGGGACGCCGTGGGCAGCGCCGGTGTCGACCCCGGAGGGATCCTGAACTTCTCCCTGCGCGACGTGCGGGCCGAGGTCGGGGACGACACCGTCCTGATGGCCGACACCTGCCTCGACGAGTTCACCGACCACGGCCACTGCGGTGTCCTCGACGACGCGGGCCGGGTCGACAACGACGCCACCCTCGCGGTCTACGCCCGGATGGCCGTGGCGCAGGCCGAAGCCGGGGCGCATCTGTTGGGCCCCAGCGGGATGATGGACGGTCAGGTCGGCGTGATCCGGGACGCCCTCGACGCCGCCGGGCACCTCGGCACCGGCATCCTCGCCTACACCGCGAAGTACTCCTCGGCGTTCTACGGGCCGTTCCGCGAGGCCGTCGACTCGCAGCTGCGCGGCGACCGCAAGACCTACCAGCAGGACGGCGCCAACGTCCGCGAGTCGCTGCGCGAGCTGGCCCTGGACCTCGACGAGGGCGCCGACCTGGTGATGGTCAAGCCCGCGATGGCCTACCTCGACGTGCTGCGCGCGGTCGCCGAGAGCTCCGACGTGCCGGTGGCGGCGTACCAGGTGTCGGGGGAGTACGCCATGGTCGAGGCGGCCGCTGCGAACGGCTGGCTCGACCGCGAGCGCACGATCCTGGAGACCCTCACGGGCATCCGGCGCGCGGGTGCCGACATCGTGCTCACCTACTGGGCCACCGAGGTGGCAGGTCGGATCGCGGGCAACTGATGCGGCGTGTGGCCCACTGCAGGTCACGTTTGTACGATCCTGCTGGACGTGGACCGCCGCGCGGCTCTACCTTCATGCCATGACGTCGCCATCCGACCCGCAGCGGCAGGGTCAGCCCGGGCAGCAGCCCCCGCCGGGGTACGGCCAGCAGCCCAGCTACGGGCCTCCCCAGCAGGGCGGATACCCGCCTCCTGGCCAGCAGCCGCCCCCTGCCTACGGCCAGCCGCCGCCGCCCGGTTACGGGCAGCAGCAGGGCCACCAGCCCCAGGGCTACCCCCCGCCGGGCTCGGCTCCGGCGGGTCGATCGGTGACCTCGCAGTTCACACCGGACGCGATCCGGGCCGCCTACACCAGCGCCCGGCCGCCGAAGCCCGTGCACCAGGCATTCCTCGCGCTGGTGGCGTTCTTGGCGCTGGGCCTCCTCTTGTCCCTCGTCTCGATCGTCTTCAACTCGGGTCTCCTCGGCGTCGGGGCCGGCGTCGTCTTCCTGATCATCTCCCTGATTCTCTACGCCGTCGTGCTGTTCATCTGCATCCAGATGCGGGCCGGACGGCAGTGGGCACGCATCACGATGGCCGTGCTCGCCGGCCTCGGCCTGCTCTCCGGTGTGGTCAGCTTCTTCAGCAGCCTCGCCGTGCTCGGGTTGGCCGCCGGTCTGCTCGGGAGCTACGTCAGCCCGGTCTACACGATCCTCTCGCTGGTCATCGGCATCGCCCAGATCGCGCTGCTGGTCATCGCGCTCGTGCTGATGTTCCGCCCGACCGTCAAGAGTTACTTCAGCTGAGCCGCTCGTCGCGCCGCGTCCCGTCGGGGAGGCGGCGCGTCATGCTTCGTGGACAGCCCCCGCCGCCGGCCGTAGGTTGACGTCCGTGAGTACACCGCACGACCCGCAGCGCGACGGCCGGCAGCAGGCCCCCTACGGCAACCAGCCGGGGCCCTACGGCCAGCAGCCCGGGCAGTACGGTCAGCGGCCCGGGCCCTCCGGGCAGCAGCCGGGCCAGTACGGTCAGCAGCCGGGCCAGGTCGGGCCGTACGGCGGCCAGCCGCAGCAGCCCAGCCCCTACGCGCAGACCGGCCGGTTCGGGCCCGGACCCGGACCCGGACCCTACGGCAGCGACGCGCCGGTCTACAGCCCGTACAGCACGCCGTACCCGGCCGGGCTCGACACCCAACCGGACGAGCCCGTGGGCCGTCCCGGGATCATGATGCTGGCGCTGGTGCTGCTGATCCTGAGCACGCTGCCGTTCCTGTTCAGCGGCATCGTCCTGCTGCTCGTGCCGCTGACGCCCGACACGATCCCGCCCGGGGTGCTCGACGACCCGGCCCTGGTGCGGGCAGGCGCCACTCCGGAGCTGCTCGTCTCGGCACTGCGGGCCGGCGGGGTGGTCGTGCTGGTGCTGGGTTTACTTTATATCCTGATGGCCGCCCTGTCGTTCCTCGGCCGCAACTGGGCGCGGATCGTCCTGACGATCATGTCCACCGGTTCCGTTCTGTTGCTCGGGTTCGCGTTGGTCAGCGGGCCGGGCAGCGACGCCGCGAGCGCCCTGTTACTGGGCGCGATTCTGTTCCTGGCCGTCGTCGGCACGATCCTGCTGTTCCTGCCGCCCTCGGCGCGGTACTACGCGCGCCGCTGACGATCGTTGTGGGTGTCACGTCGTATCGTGGGTCACGGGTGACGTGACATTCGCGGTGATCACGAGGCGCCGCGTCCTCCGACCGTCCCGGCTGCGAGACTGGTGCTCGTGGCAACGTCTCTCGGCCTGAGTACCGACACGTCCAAGATCCTGTTCGAGCGTGCCTCGGGGGTGATCCCGGGCGGGGTGAACTCGCCCGTGCGGGCGTTCACGTCGGTCGGGGGGACGCCGCGATTCATGGTGTCGGCCGCCGGTCCGTGGCTGACCGACGCCGACGGCCACCGCTACGTCGACCTCATCAGCTCCTGGGGCCCGATGATCCTCGGCCACGCGCACCCGTCGGTGGTGGAGGCCGTGCGGCGGGCGGCGGGCTCGGGGCTGTCGTTCGGCGCTCCCACGGAGGCGGAGATCGAGCTGGCGGAGGCGATCATCGGGCGGGTGGCGCCGGTCGAGCAGGTGCGGCTGGTCAACTCCGGCACCGAGGCCACGATGAGCGCCATCCGGCTCGCCCGGGGCATCACCGGGCGCGCGGTGATCGTCAAGTTCGCGGGCTGCTACCACGGTCACGTCGACGCACTGCTCGCCCAGGCCGGGTCGGGCGTCGCCACGCTCGGCCTGCCCACCAGCCCTGGCGTGACGGGAGCGCAGGCGGGCGACACCGTCGTCGTCCCGTACAACGATCTCGACGCCTTACGCGCGGTGTTCGCCGAGCACGGGTCCGAGATCGCGTGCGTCATCACCGAGGCCGCCGCCGGCAACATGGGCGCGATCCCGCCCCGGCCCGGCTTCAACGCCGGCCTGCGTGAGGTGTGCCACGAGCACGGCGCGCTGCTGGTGATGGACGAGGTGATGACGGGGTTCCGGGTGTCGCCGTCGGGCTGGTTCGGCGTCGACGGGGTGGCAGGCGATCTCTACACGTTCGGCAAGGTCATGTCCGGCGGACTGCCGGCCGCGGCGTTCGGCGGGTCCGCGGAGCACATGTCGCACCTGGCCCCGGCCGGGCCCGTCTACCAGGCGGGGACACTGTCGGGAAACCCCGTCGCCGTCGCCGCGGGACTTGCCACGCTCCGCGCCGCCGACGCGTCGGTCTACGCCGCCCTCGACGCGAACGCCGCCCGGCTCGGCTCGATGATCGGCGACGCCCTGGCGTCGCAGGGCGTGCCGCATCGGGTCCAGTTCGCCGCGAACATGCTCTCGGTGTTCTTCACCACCGACGAGGTGCACGACTACGCGGGCGCCCAGGCCGCCGCCACGTGGCGTTTCCCCGCGTTCTTCCACGCCCTGCTGGAGCGGGGCGTGTACCCGCCACCGAGCGCGTTCGAGGCGTGGTTCGTCTCCGCCGCGCTCGACGACTCCTGCTGGGAGACGATCGAGGCGGCGCTCCCGGCGGCCGCCGCGGCCGCGGCCGCCGCCACCTCTCCAGCGGAGATGGCCCAGTGACCAACGGCCCGACGAACAACCCGGGCACGACCACCACGATCGTGCACGTCCTGCGCCACGGCGAGGTCCACAACCCGGGCCGGATCCTCTACGGCCGGCTGCCGGGCTTCCGGCTCTCCGACCGGGGGGTCCAGCAGGCCGACACCGTCGCGAAGGCCCTCGCCGACGCCGATCTCGTCGCGGTGCTCGCGTCTCCGCTGCAGCGCGCCCAGGAGACCGCCGCACCCGTCGCCGCGACCCACGGTCTTGAGGTGCTCGCCGACGACCGGTTGATCGAGTCCGGCAACCGGTTCGAGGGCAAGCGCGTGGGCGTCGGCGACGGCGCCCTGCGTTACCCCCGCAACTGGCCCCTGCTGCGCGATCCGTTCACCCCGTCCTGGGGCGAGCCGTACCGCGAGATCGCCGAGCGCATGCTCGCTGCGGTGCACCGGGCGCGAGTGCTGGCGCAGGGGCACGAGGCCCTGTGCGTGTCCCACCAGCTGCCGATCTGGACCCTGCGCCGCTACGCCACGAACCAGCACCTCTGGCATGACCCGCGGCGGCGGCAGTGCGCGCTGGCGTCGCTCACGTCGTTCGTGTTCACCGACACGGCCCTGACGCAGCTGCACTACCGCGAACCCGCCGGCGCGGTCGCCGGGCCATGAGACGCCTCGCGCTCGTCGCTGCGGCGCTCGCGCTGCTCGCCGGCTGCTCGACCAGCAAGGACGCGGTCGACACCAGCGGGGAGTTCCAGTTCGTCGCACCCAACGGGCAGACCACGATCCGCTACGACGACCCGGCCGACCGCGGCGCCGTCACCGGGTTGTCGGGGGACAGCCTGCTGCAGCCCGGCACCACCATCGGCCTCGACGACTACGCCGGCCGCGTGGTCGTGCTCAACATCTGGGGATCCTGGTGTGGGCCGTGCCGCACCGAGGCGCCCGATCTGGAGTTCGTCGCCCGGCAGACCGCGCCGCTGGGTGCCGCGGTGCTCGGCATCGACGTCCGCGACGACCGCGCCGCCGCCTCCGACCTCGTCCGCGACAGCGGCCTGACCTACGACTCGATCTACGACCAGGCCGGACGCTCGCTGGCGGCCCTCCACGGCCTGCCGCGCAACATCGTGCCGCTGACGATCGTGCTCGACGAGCAGCACCGGGTGGCCGCGGTGTACCTCAGTACGATCCGCGTGGCCGAGGTGATCCCGCTGGTGCAGGGGCTGGCCGCCGAACCGTCCCCCGCGGCCGCGCCGACACCGGGGGGCTGAGGGCGTGGGCCCTCGCCGCGGCCTCCGCGACTGGGTGCGCGTCCACTACAACGCGTAGAACCCAACGGGCGGGGCCGGCCCGACCAGGCTTATCCTGGACGGTAATGGACCCCACCACGTCGCTGGCCGTCTCCGGCCCGTTGCTGGTCGCGGCCGCGGTGGCCGTGCTGGCCGGGGCCGTGAGCTTCGCGTCGCCGTGCGTGGTGCC
This sequence comes from Pseudonocardia sp., assembly GCA_043716935.1. GTDB lineage: Bacteria > Actinomycetota > Actinomycetes > Mycobacteriales > Pseudonocardiaceae > Pseudonocardia. The sequence goes on along the minus strand of JAYSXW010000339.1, from coordinate 33 downwards.
ACTCGTGCCCGGTTACCTGGCCTATCTCGCCGG
>JAYSXW010000338.1:0-1249 GCA_043716935.1 Pseudonocardia sp. | reverse complement strand
GCCGCACCGCGACGTCGGGATACTTTTCCTGCCACCCGGCCAGCCGCTCGGCCACCACTTCGCGCTCGGTCTCCGTCGCGGCCGCCAACGCCGCGTCGTAGCCGCGGACCGGGTCGTGGTCCAGCGGGTACTCGAGCCAGGAGTGCACGGCCACCAGCTCCGCACCCCGCCACGACGCCTCGTCGAACGCCGTGGCGATCGCCGCGTCGCTGGTCGCCGAGCCGTCGACACCGACCACGACCGGTCCGCCGGTCCGCGGAGCGATGTCCGGGGTGGCACCGCGGATCACCGCCACCGGGCAGTGCCCGTGCGCGACGAGCGCCACCGCAGTGGATCCGGTCAGGATGCCGTGGAACCCGCCGGTCCCCCGCGAGCCCAGCACCAGTAGCGGCGCCTGGTCGGTCTGCCCGATCAGCGTCGGTATCGGGGCGGCGGTCTGCAGGTCTACCCCGATCTGCAGGTCCGGGTGAGCCAGACGAACCGCGGACTCGACGTCGGCCAATATCTGGAGACCGCCGGCCTCCATCTCGTCGAAGTAGCTCTGCGGCGGAGCCAGGCCGCCGGTGCCGCCGAACGTGAAGCAGTTGTTCGCGAACACGAGGCGCAGCGGATGGTGCCGCTGCGCGGCCTCGTCGGCCGCCCAGAGTGCGGCGTGCAGGGAGGACGTCGAACCGTCCACCCCCACGACGATCGGGCGGTTGATCATGGTGCGGTTCATCGGGGGTTCCTTCGCTCGTCCTGTGCGCCACGGTCGCGCCGCGGCGAGGACGGTCGCGGCATCGCTCGCGACGTTAGGGGCGGTGCGTTCGCGCCCGCTGCGGCCGATGGTCCCGCGCCGGCGGGACCTCCGTCCGTGCTCGGCCGCGCCATCGCGAGGACCGGGACCAATGCCGGTCATGTCGGGACCTGCGGCCTTACGCCCGCCCGGAGCCGTCGAGGCAGGGTCTGGACCGGTCCCGCGCGTCTGCGGGATTCACGGGCGAGGAGAGCAGATGAGTACCGACGTCACGACGCCCCCATCCGCGGCAGCGCAGGGCGTTCCGGGCCCCCCGCAGGAGAGGAGCGGCACCTTCGGGCTCCCGACCGCCACGGCACTCGTGATCGGGTCCGTGATCGGGACAGGGGTATTCGCCGTCCCGTCCGCGCTGGCCGTGTTCGGCCCGATCAGCCTGGTCGCGTTCGGGCTGGTGACGATCGGGGCGCTGGCCCTGGCGCTGACCTTCGGCGCGCTGTCGAAACGGGTGCCGGG
>JAYSXW010000337.1:0-3749 GCA_043716935.1 Pseudonocardia sp. | reverse complement strand
CGGGCGCAGGCCCGGCCGTCCGGAGGCTGGTTCGTGATCGCCGGCAGCCGCGAGATCCGGTCCGACCGGGGGTTCGGCACGATCGTGAGCGTGCCGGCCGGCACCGGAGGCCATGTCAGCCGGGAGATCGTCGCGTGGCGTGACGACGCCGGCACCCTGCACGCGGGGCCCGGGGCGTGCCCGCACCTGGGCGCGACACTGTGCGACGCACCCGTCCACGAGGGGCGCCTGGTGTGCCGGTGGCACGGGCTCCCGCTGGGCCCCGGGGGGCGCCCCGGATGGCGCACGTTCCCCGTCCACGACGACGGCGTGCTGGCGTGGGTCCGGCTGCAGGCCGTCGGCGAGGCCCCGACGGACCGTCCATACCTGGGCCCACGGCCCGATCCGGCACGCAGCCTGCCGACAGTCGCCACCGTGATCGGCCGCTGCCAGCCCGAGGACATCCTCGCCAACCGGCTCGACCCGTGGCACGGCGCTTGGTTCCACCCGTACTCCTTCGCCGCTCTGCGCGTGCTCTCGGCGCCCGCGATCGACTGCCCGCCCGCCGAGGACCGCTTTCTGCTGGAGGTGACTTTCACGCTCGGCAAGCGCGTCGGGGTGCCGGTGCGGGCCGCGTTCACCTGCCCCGACCCACGCACGATCACGATGGAGATCGTCGACGGCGAGGGCCGCGGCACCGTGGTGGAGACCCACGCCACCCCCCTGCCCCCGGGCCCCGACGGCCTGCCCCGGACCGCCGTGATCGAGGCGGTGGTCGCCCACTCCGACCGGTGGGGCTTCGAGCACACCCGCAGGTTCGGTGGTCTGCTGCGCCCCCTGGTCGCCTCCGCCGCCAGGCGTCTCTGGGTGGACGACATCGCCTACGCCGAGCGCTGCTACGAGCTGCGCGCGGCCACACGCGACGGGACGTTCGCCGCCGCAGCGACGAGCGGGTCGGCGCGGCCCCGGCGCGCTGAGACCCGAGGTTCCCGGGCCTGACCCGAGGTCGCCGTCCTGGCCTACGACCGTCCTGGGCGCTACTTCGTCACATCGACGCCGACGGGCGGAGTGGGGAGTTCAGCGGCCGATCGGCCACCGTGGCGCCCCAGGAACGTGTGGACGATGTGCTGCTGCCAGCCCGGCACGGTCTGCACCCGGACGTCCTCGTAGCCGGTGGCGCGCATGCGCTGCGTCAGGGCCTCGACGCCGTCGAACTCCAGAACGCTGCGCCACAGGTAGCGGTAGAGATCGCCGGAGCCGGTGCGCAGCCGGCCCATCGGGATGATGATGCCCCAGCAGACGCCGGTCCAGACCGCACGGCTGCGCGCGGAGTCGGCCACCGAGTACTCGTGCAGAGCGAGCGGCGCGCCCGGCTTGAGGAGCGAGTAGAACTGCCGCAGCGCGGCGTTGCGATCGGTGAGATTGCGCAGCAGGTACGCGGCGAGGATGCCGTCGTAGGAGCCCGTGATCCGGCTGCGGGCCAGGTCCTCGGCGTTGCCGTGCACGAACCGGACGTTCGCCGGCCACGGCTTGCGCCGCGCGTGCGCGAGCATCTCCACCGACGCGTCGACGCCGGTGATGTCGGCGTTCGGGGCAGCGTCGAGCAGCGCCGCGGTGGACGCCCCGGTGCCGCAGCCCAGGTCCAGAACGCGCAGGCCGGCCCCGCCGTTCGGCAGCCCCATCCGCCGGGCCGACATCCTCAGGTGCTCGTGATAGCCGGGATTGGAGCCGACGAGCTTGTCGTAGCTGCGGGCATGCACGGCGAAGGAGCGGGGCACGTTGGACTGGTCGATGCCGGACACGTCTCCATCCTCCCACCGACCCCCTCTTCCCATCGATCGCGTCACCCGCGCCGGGGCACCGACCTCACCCGGGGGTACTGCCCATCGCCAGCTTGGCCAGCAGCTCCCTGGCCTTCTCGGCGTTGCGGGGCTGGCACAGCACGTCGTAGCGGCCCGCCACCATCTGGCTCGCCGAGGTGAAGTCCCGACGTCCGCGGGTGGCGGCGTACCCGACGGCGGCGAACACCAGACCGAACGCCACGCCGCTGACCAGGCCCACGAGGATCGGGCCCAGCGGGTTGCCCTCGGGGGTGAAGAAGCCGAGCAGGAAACCGACGAACAGACCGAACCACGCACCCGACACCGCCCCGGACGCCAGCACGCGGCCCCAGGTCAGACGTCCGATGACGCGCTCGACGAGCATCAGGTCCACCCCGACGATCGTGACGTCGCGGACCGGGAAGTCGGAGTCGGCGAGGTGGTCGACGGCCCGCTGGGCCTCCTCGTAGGTGGCGTAGGAGCCGACCGGCCACCCGGTGGGTGGGGTCGGCAGGTTGGGCAGGCCGGGCGCGGTGCGCGCGGGCCCGCCGAACGGGGAACTCATTCCGGGCCTCCTTGGAGGAGCGATGCGAACGGGGCAATTGTCCGCATCACGTCAACGCATGGAACAGCACCGTAGTGCCGGACGCGCGGATCGTCGCACCCGGACACCCGCTCAGCGCAACTTGTACTCCTTCAGCAGGCCGCGGCTGATGATCGTCTTCTGGATCTCCGACGTGCCCTCGCCGATGAGCAGGAACGGCGCCTCGCGCATGAGCCGCTCGATCTCGTACTCCGTGGAGTAGCCGTAGCCGCCGTGGATCCGGAACGACTCCTGCGTGACCTCCGAGCAGTACTCGCTGGCGAGCAGCTTCGCCATGCCGGACTCGACGTCGGAGCGCTCGCCGGAGTCCTTGAGCCGCGCCGCGTTGACCATCATCAGGTGCGCGGCCTCCACCTTCGTGGCCATCTCGGCGAGCTTGAACGCGATCGCCTGGTGCTCGGCGATCGGCTTGCCGAACGTGGAGCGTTGCTGCGCGTAATCTATTGCGAGCTCGAACGCCCGGATCGAGATGCCACAGGCGCGGGCGGCGACGTTGACCCGGCCCACCTCGACGCCGTCCATCATCTGGGCGAAGCCGCTGCCGCGCTTGCCGCCGAGGATCCGGTCGGCCGGCAGGCGGTGGCCCGTGAACACCATCTCGGTGGTGTCGACGCCCTTGTAGCCCATCTTGTCGATCTTGCCGGGAATGGTCAGCCCCGGAGCCACCTCGCCGTAGCCGACGGGCTTCTCCACCAGGAAGCACGTGAGGTTCCGGTACGGCTTGGGCGCGCCCTCGTCGGTCCTGACCAGTACCGCGGTGAGCGTCGAGGTACCGCCGTTGGTCAGCCACATCTTGGCGCCGTCGATGACGAAATCGTCCCCGTCGGCCACGGCCCGCGTCGCGATCGCCGCCACGTCGGAGCCGACGTCGGGCTCGGACATCGAGAACGACCCGCGGGTCTCCCCGAGCGCCATCGACGGCAGGTAGCGCTCCCGCTGCTCGACCGTGCCGTGATGGGCGATCATGTGCGCCACGATGAAGTGGGTGTTGATCACTCCGGAGACGCTCATCCAGCCGCGCGCGATCTGTTCGACGACGAGCGCATAGGTCAGCAGCGACTCGCCCAGGCCGCCGAACTCCTCCGGGATGGTGAGCCCGAACAGGCCCATCTCCTTCATGCCGTCGACGATGTCCTGCGGGTAGGCGTCGGCGTGTTCGAGGGCCGTGGCGTGCGGAATGATCTCCTTGTCGACGAACGTGCGGACGGTGGACAGGATCTCCTGCTGGATGTCGGTGAGACCTGCGGTCTGGGCGAGCCGGGCCATGAGGACTCCTTCTGGCGACGTCGCGGCCGCCGGGGTCCCGGCGCTGAGCTGCTGATCCGGAATCATCCCCCGCCCCGCGG
>JAYSXW010000336.1:0-11464 GCA_043716935.1 Pseudonocardia sp. | reverse complement strand
CGTCACCGCGTTCCTGGTCGGGCAGCGTCGCACCCGCACCGCGGTCGAGGCGGCGTGGAAGTACGTGGTGATCTGCTCGACCGGGATCGCGCTGGCCCTGCTGGGCACGTTCCTGCTCAACTACGCAGCCGAACACGCCGGGACCGGTCTGGACTGGGCCGGGTTGACCGCGAACGCCGCAGGCCTGGACCCCGGTGTCACCCGGATCGCGGTCGTGCTGCTGGTCCTCGGGTTCGGCACCAAGGCCGGGCTGGCCCCGCTGCATTCGTGGTTGCCCGACGCGCACAGCCAGGCCCCGGCGCCGGTGTCGGCGCTGATGTCCGGGGTGCTGCTCGCGGTCGCGTTCTACGCCATCCTGCGGGTCAAGGTCATCGCCGACGCGACGCTGGGCACCGGGTTCGCCCGGACGCTGCTGGCGGTGATCGCGCTCGCGTCGCTGCTGGTGGCCGCCACCGTGCTGATCGGGCAGCGCGACTACAAACGGATGCTGGCCTACTCCAGCATCGAGCACATGGGGCTGCTGGCCTTCGGCGCCGCCGTCGGCGGGCCCCTCGCCACCACCGCGGTGTTGTTGCACATGCTGGGTCACGGCCTGGCCAAGAGCACCCTGTTCCTCAGCGCCGGACACATCCTGCAAACCACCGGCACCAGCCAGATCGGCACGGTCGCATCGCTGGCCACCCGCGCTCCGATGATCGCCGGCTGCTTCGCCGCGGGCGTGCTCGCACTGATCGGGTTTCCCCCGTTCAGCATCTTCGCCAGCGAGTTTGCCCTCGCCCGCGCCGGGTTCGGGGCCGGCCTCGGATGGCTCACCGCCGCGGTATTCGTCCTCGTCCTCGTCATCGCCGCCACCCTGGTCGGACACACCACCCAGATGCTCCTCGGCCCCCCGGCCGGACCCGTCCCAGCCAGCACTGTTGCAGCCGGCACTGTCGCTGCCGGCGCTGTCCCAGTCCCCGCCATCTCAGCGGGTGCCGTCCTCGGCGGGCCCGGTGCGGCCACCGCGCCCCGCGCCCTGCCGGTGGGCACCGCGCTGACCCTGATCGTCGCGCTCGCGGCGTGTGCGTTCGTCGGGATCAGCGCGCCACCCCTGGCCCAGCTGCTGCATCAGGCCGCCGACATCCTGACAGGAACACCATGACCACCCCCCCGCCCGCACCCACCCCACCCACCCCGAACCTGCCGGCCCCTACCCGACCGGCGGCCACCGAATCCCCCGCCGTGGGTCACGCTGTCGGGCACCACCGCACCGTGAGCACCCTGACCCCCGACGAGCTGCCCGTCCGCGCCGCGGAGCTGTTGGACGCCGGGTTCCGGGTCGCGCTGATCGCCGGGCACGACGACAGCGAACTCCCTCACGGCCCGCACGACGGCAGTGTGGGCGGCGGGGACGCGGCGCTGCGGGTGGTGTATCTGTTCACCGCGGTCGCCCCGGACCGGCGCGCCGAGCTGCACGTCCCGCTCGACCCCGACCGGCCGCAGGTCCCCAGCCTGGCGGGGTTGTCGTTCCCGGCGGGCCGGTTCGAGCGCGAGATGCGCGACCTGTTCGGCATCGTCGCGGTCGGCCATCCCCTGCCCCGGCGGCTGGTGCGCCACTACCACTGGCCCCGGGGCTGGTACCCGATGCTCGCCGCCGCCGGGGACCCACCGGCGTTCGGCGACCAGGACGGCCCGTACCCGTTCCGCACCGTCGACGGACCGGGGGTCTTCGAGATACCGGTCGGCCCGGTGCACGCCGGCATGATCGAGCCCGCGCATTTCCGGTTCTCCGTGGTCGGGGAGACCATCCTCAAGCTCAAGGCCCGATTGTGGTTCGTCCACCGCGGCATCGAGAAACTCTTCCAGGGCCGCTCGCCGCAGGACGCCCTCGAGCTGGCCGAACGAGTCAGCGGCGATACCTCGGTCGGGCACGCGCTCGCGTTCTGCCAGGCCGTGGAGGATGCCCGGTCGGTGGCGGTCAGTGACGACGCGCAGCGGCGGCGCGCCATCCTGCTGGAGCTCGAACGGCTCTACAACCACGTCACCGACATCGGTGCGCTGTGCAACGACGTCGGACACGCCATCCTCAACGCCCACGCCGGCCGGATCCGCGAACAACTGCTGCGCATCAACAACCAGGTCACCGGGCATCGACTGCTGCGCGGTGCGGTCCATCTCGGCGGTGCCCGCTTCCTCCAGTACCCCGATCCCGCCGTGTTGCGCGTGATCGCAGCGGATATCGGCGAGGTGGTGGCGCTGGCCCTGGACCACAGCGTGGTCCACGACCGCTTCGCCGGCACCGCTGTGCTCACCGCCGAGCAAGCCGCCGACCTCGGCGCGCTGGGCTACGTCGCCCGGGCCAGCGGCCTGACCCTCGACGCGCGGCACGACCACCCCGCGCTGAACCCGCCCTACCCCCGCACGACGTATATCCGCACCGACGGTGACGTGCTCGCCCGGTTCCTCGCCCGCGCCGAGGAGATCACCGCCTCCGTCGCGATGATCGCCACCTGGGTCGAGCAGCTCGACGGCCGCCACCCCGCCGCCACCCCGCCGACCACCCACCCGAGCGGCGCCCCGCTGGACACCGGCGGCGGGGGCTCAGGCGTGGGCATCGTGGAGGGTTGGCGAGGCACGATCGTGCACCGGGTGGAACTCGGACCCGACGGGCGACTGACCCGGGTGAAGATCGTCGATCCCAGCTTCCTCAACTGGCCCGCGCTCCCGGTCGCGCTGAGCGGCACGATCGTCCCGGACTTCCCGCTGGTCAACAAGAGCTTCAACCTCTCCTACGCCGGCAACGACCTGTAACCACCGGCCACGACACCATCCACCCCGCCTCTGCCATGCACCGCATCACAACACTTGCAGAAGTTATTAACTGCGAATAGGCTGAACGTTGGGTACGGCGGGTTCGCCGTACCCAACGCATCGAGAGGACGCGGCAGCGATGGACGTGTTCGAGCAGGCTCTGCGCGAATCTGTCGAGCGCGCACAGCAGGCCATGCTGACCGCCCAGCGCGACGACCGACCGTTCGCGGCGAACCAGCACGCCTCGCGGATCCGGGATCTGCTCGACCGGGCCCGGGCCAACGGCATCGACACCGCCGACTGGGTCCCCGCGGCAACATGGGCCTCGGTCACCACCGCGGTGGGCGACACCGCGTGAGCGCACCGTCGGACGCGCCGGTTCCCGAGGCCATGTCCGAGGCAATGTCTGAGCTGTTCCGGGTGCTCGGTCATCCGGTGCGGGTGCAGATCCTCCACACCTTGGGCACGGGCCCGGCATCGGTGCCTGAGCTGCAGGCCCAGACCCGCGTGGACGGCTCCCGGCTCTCCCAGCAGCTCGCCGTGCTGCGCCGGGCCGGGCTGATCAGCGCCCGCCGTCGTGGCCGCTCGATCGACTACGCGCTGAGCACCCCCGAGGTCATCGGCCTGGTCCGGTCCGCCCGGTGGGTGGTGAACCAGCGCGCAGCCGGCCAGGAACGTCTGCTGGTCCAGCTGCAGACCGAGCGGGCGTCATGAGCTCGGCAGCGGTCCACGGTGTGGCGTTGGCGGCTGCTCCCGACGCGTGGGGGCCGGGCTGCGCGCCGCCATCGAGGCCCGCGCTCAGGGCAAACGCACCGCGATCATCTCCAAGTCACTGTTCGGGAAGGCCCACACGGTGATGGCCGAAGGTGGCGTCGCCGCGGCCATGGGCAACGTCAACGCCAACGACTGCTGGCAGGTGCACTACCGCGACACCCTGCGCGGCGGGAAGTTCCTCAACAACTGGCGGATGGCCGAGCTGCACGCCAAGGAAGCCCCCGAGCGGGTCTGGGAGCTCGAGACCTACGGCGCGCTGTTCGACCGCACCCCCGAGGGGAAGATCAGCCAGCGCAACTTCGGCGGCCACACCTACCCGCGCCTGGCCCATGTCGGTGACCGCACCGGCCTGGAGCTGATCCGCACCCTGCAGCAGGAGGACTTCGCCGAGACCGGTGACTACGAGGCGAACATCCGGGTCTTCCACAAGACCACCATCACCGAGCTGATCAAGACCGACGGCAGGATCGCCGGGGCGGTCGGCTACTACCGCAGCACCGGCGGGTTCGTCGCGTTCACCGCCGCGGCGGTCGTGCTGGCCACCGGGGGGATCGGGAAGTCGTTCAAGGTGACCAGCAACTCCTGAGAGTACACCGGCGACGGTCTCGCGCTGGCCCTGCGCGCGGGCGCCACGCTGATCAACATGGAGTTCCTGCAGTTCCATCCGACCGGGATGGTGTGGCCGCTGTCGGTCAAGGGACTGCTGGTCACCGAGTCGGCCAGGCGATGACCAAGGCCCTCGTCGTGGAGACGAATGCTCCGTACCGGACCCGCTGGCCCAGGCCGCGACGTCGCGGCAGACGCAGTGATGCTCATGCGCACCCCGACTCAGGAGACCGCCGTGGAGCTTCTCCTCGCCCAGGCGTCCGCGAACGTCGGTTCGGCGTCTGGCCGTCTACTCGTACGGATCGTCGGGCGGTGGACCAGCCGCGTCCGATCCGATCGCGATCGGGCTGTGCTGGGCAGAGCACGGGCGAGCACCTGACGGGCAAGACTCCACCAATCAAACGCCCAGGGGGCGTTCGCGGGGGCGCGTACGTGGCCAGGCTCCGACGAGCCGGTCTTCGAGATCGATTACGAGGCCTGCCGGAAGTGCGGGATCGGGTGGGTGGAGCAGCCCCACACGCCACCGGCCTACCAGCGCCGGGGCCCGGCCTCGGCCGGGCTCGCTTCGCTGCGTCGGGATCACCGGCCCCCGGACCTGAACCTCACCCTCGCCGAGAACCTCCGGCGCCTGGTCGAGGCGAGTGGGTGGATGGGCCGACCACCTTTGGGACGTAACGTGCTTGGCACCCAGGCCGAGCACATCCTTGCGTTGGCTATTAACCTCGGGGTTTTTATCGAGGGGTTGATCTTGTAGACCTGCCGGGGCCAGGTGCGCGAAAGTGCCTGCTCAGCACCCTTGAGGCGACAGCGATCGGCGCCGACGGACGCATCATCAGCTACCACTCCTGCACACCCGCTGCCAGCTGCGCCACCGCGCCCAGCAGGCAGCGGACCGGCGGCTCTGCGCGTGCGAGCCCCGGGGCTTGCTTGACAGCCGTGGGACCAACTGGCAAGCACGGTTCTGAGGGGGCCCAGCGCAGCAATGCGCCGGGGGGCTACCCGACCGTGAACTACACCCGACCAAGACCCAGCTCAAGATCAGCGGCTGTCACCGCTCGCAGACCACCGCGAAGGCGTGGCTGCGCATCCGCGCCTTCATTTTCACCGCCGGACGAGGATGCCCTGCCATGCGGGGGCGCACGGCAGGGGGCGCTGATTCGGCGTGAGGGGTCGAGTCGAGGACCGTGTGCAGGCGGGCCCTTGAGCGATCCTGCTGAGTGCACGCTGGGCGAGTGGGCTACGGATCATCACTGGCACGACCGGGTCAGCAGGCACTTAGGTGGCGGCGACGGCGTCGAGGGTGTGCATCCGGGAGGCGCGGTAGGCGGGCAGCAACGATGCAGCGAGGCCGATCAGGACCGAGCCGGCCAGCACGGTGAGGATCGTGGTCCAGGGGACGGTCAGGGTGATGATGCCGTAGCTGGTGAGGACCTGTTGTCCGGTGATGCCCCAGACCAGCCCGAGGCCCAACCCGAGCAGCGCTCCGTGCACCGCGATGAGCACGGATTCGAGCCGGATCAGTCGGCGGATCTGGCGCCGGGTGGTGCCGATCGCGCGGAGCAGCCCGATCTCGCGGGTGCGTTCGATGACCGACAGGCTCAGGGTGTTGATCACCCCGAGGACGGCGATGACGATCGCGAGCGCGAGCAGCCCGTAGAGCAGGTTGAGCACCAGCGTGACCTGTCCGGTGCTCTGGGCGCGGTAGCCGCTCTGGTCCTGCACGTGGATTTGCGGGGCCCCGGCCAGCGCGCGGTGCAGTTCCTGCCCGACCGCGGCGGCAGCGCCCGGGGCGGTAGTGATGTAGAGGGTGACGTCGGCGGCGGCCGGTTGGTAGCGGGCAAGCGTGTCGAGCGAGACCTGGAAGGTGCCGCCGTCCTTGCCGCCGCCGACGGGGGTTGTGCTGATCGCGGCGACGGGCAGGGTGGCGGTGGTGCCGTCGAGGAACGTCAGCGTCACCGGTGACCCCAGCTGCAGGCCGTCGGCGGTCGCGGAGCTGTGGTCGACCATGAGGCCGCCGCGGGTCAGGTCGGCGGTGGACCCGGCCAGGTACTGGGGTGTGACGGCCTGGTCGATGGTGGCGGTGTCGACCCCGGACAGGGCAACCTGGAATCCGTCGCGGTGGGCCAGGGTGTAGCGCTGACGGGTCACCGTCGCCACTCCGGGCAGGGCCCGGATCTGCGCGGTGGTGTCAGCGGGGACGGGTTGACCACCGCCGGCGGAGATGACGTAGTCGGCGCCGAAGGTGTGCGCGACCTCGGCGGTGATGGAGGTGTCCAGGGAGGCGGCGAGGACGGAGGCGGCACCGACCATGGCCAGCCCGATCATCAGCGCGCCGGCAGTGGCACCGGTGCGGCGCGGGTTGCGCGCGGCGTTGCGTCGCGAGAGTTGCCCGATCGCGCCGAACACCAGCGGGAACACCGCACCCAGACCACCCACCACGGCGCGGGCCAGGATCGGCCCGAGCACGACCGCGGCGAGCAGGGTGGCGACGATTCCGACCCCGAGCGCGGTCGCAGCGGTCGTGAGGGTGTCGTGCCACGCGGTGGCGGCGATCAGAGCGGCCGCCCCGGCAGCGGCCAGGGTTAGCCCGCCGAGGGCGCGACGTCGCAGCGACGGGTTCGGTGGGGTGGCGGCCTCACGCAGCGCCTGCATGGGTGCGACCCGGGCGGCGCGCCGCGCGGGGAACCAGGCGGCGGCGAGGGTGACCCCGACCCCGACGGCAAACGCGGCCAGCGGCGTGAGCGGGGAGATAACCAGCGAGGTCGCGGACAGGTCCACCCCGGCCTGGCCGATCAGGGCGGTGATCAGCGCGGCCAACCCGATCCCGCCGGCCAGCCCGACCACGGAGCCGAGGGTCCCGAGCAGCAGCGCCTCGGCCAGCACCGAGCGCACCACCTGGGCGCGGTCGGCGCCCAGCGCGCGCAGCAGCCCGAGTTCGCGGGTGCGGGCGGCGACGAGCATGGAGAAGGTGTTGAGGATCAGGAACACCCCGACCAGGACCGCGACGGCGGCGAACCCGAGCAGGGCGTAGGTGATGACGTCGAGGAACGAGCTGATCTGCGCCGACGAGGACGCGGCCTGGTCCTGCTTGGTCGTCACGGCGAACCCGCTGCCCAGGGCGATGCCGGCCTGGCGGGCGACCGCGGCGTCGTCGGTACCGGGTTGCGCGTCGAGGGTGATCGCGGTGAACACCTCGGGCTTACCCAGCAAAACGGTCTGCGCGGTGGGGGTGTCGAACAGGACCAGCCCGACGCCGGGGTTGGCCGCGGTGAACGCCGCCACCCCGACGACGCGTTCCGGGGTGGACCCGGTCGGGGAGAGCACCCGCAGCAAGTCCCCGACGTGCACGCCGGCATGTTGGGCGCTGGTCTGGTCCAGCGCGATCTCCCCGCCCGCGGCCGGGGCGCGGCCTTCGGCGATGCGGAACGGCGGGTGGGGGCTGGGGTAGAGGTTCTGCCCGATCGTGGGGGCGCCGCTGGTCGGGCCGACCGGCTGGTCGTGGGCGTCGACGACGGTGAGGTTCTGCACACTGACTTGTCCGTGCGCGGCCGCGATCCCGGGCAGCCCGGTGACCTTGGCGACGGTGGCGGCGGGCAGTGTCGCGGGCGGCCCGGCCAGGCCGGCGTCCTCGACCTCGGGGGTGAACGCTTGGCGCGGGGTGATGGTGACGTCCGCGGCGGTGGAGGTGAACAGCGCGGTGAAGGTCGCGTCGATGGTGTCGGACAGGATCAGGGTGCCGGCCACGAACGCCACGCTCAGCGCGATCGCCAGCCCGGATAACACCAGCCGTCCCTTGTGCGCGAGGAAGCTGCGCAGGCTCGCCTTCAACATCGCCTGAGCCTCAGGCTTCCGCGCCGGCAGGCGCGCTGGGGCGGTGTTCGAGGTTCTTCATCCGCTCCAGCACCGCGTCCGCGGTGGGGTCGGTGAGCTCGTCGACGATCGCGCCGTCGGCCAGGAACAGCACCCGGTCGGCGTGCGCGGCCGCGGCGGGGTCGTGGGTGACCATCACGATGGTCTGGTCGAGCTCGTCGACACTGCGGCGCAAAAACGCCAGCATCTCCGCCCCGGCGCGGGAGTCCAGGTTCCCGGTCGGCTCGTCGGCGAAGATCAGCTCCGGGCGCCCGGCCAGCGCGCGGGCGCACGCCACCCGCTGCTGCTGCCCACCCGACAGCTCGCTGGGGCGGTGCGCGAGCCGGTCCCGCAACCCCACGGTGTCGATCACCTGATCCAGCCACGCCCGGTCCGGGCGGCGCCCGGCGATGTCACCGGGCAGCGTCACGTTCTCCAGCGCGGTCAGAGTCGGCAGCAGGTTGAACGCCTGGAAGATGAACCCGATCCGGTCCCGGCGCAACCGGGTCAGGGCCTTGTCATTCAGCGCGGTGATCTCGGTGTCGCCGATGAACACCTGCCCACCCGAGGCGGTGTCGAGACCGGCCATGCAGTGCATCAGTGTCGACTTCCCCGACCCCGACGGGCCCATGATCGCCGCGAAACCGCCACGGGCGAACTCCACGTCCACCCCTCCCAGCGCCGTGACCCGGGTCTGCCCCGATCCGTAGACCTTTCCCAGCCCGACCGCGCGGGCGGCCACCGCCGAACGCTGCCGCTCTCCGGTCGGGGTCGCCGCGATTGCTGTGCTCACGCATGTCCTCCACAGGCTCGTCGTCAACGGCGCAGCAGACGGAAAGGGGAGCCGCTCGCTACTACGCTGTCGGTAGTAATACGAAACTACTACACGTTATGTCGTAGAGTGGTGAGGGGGTGTCCTCGTGTCGCACAACGGGTGCGGCCGCGCGGTATGTGACCGGCGGGATGAGTAGTCAGTGGTGTTGATGTACGACTGCGGCGTGCACGAACAGCTCCCGGCCACGTTCCTGGACCAACGCGCTACCGCCGGTGACCAGCGCGAGCAGCACCCCGAGCACGGCCAGATAGCCCAAGTGCCTGCGCGGTGGGGGGGCAAGCAGGGCCCGGACCCGGTCGGGCACCTGCCCACCCACCGCCGAGAGCACCGAGGACGGGGCGGGGCCGGCGTGGCGCAACAGGGCGGCGCGGCCGACGGCGCGCGCGACCAGCCGCCGGTCAGCCACCGCGGTGGCGGCGTCCTCATCGGCCCAACGCTCCACACTATGGGCGACGGTGCGGGCGGCCGCGCGCAGCAGCGGGTTGGCCGCGGCGGCCAGATCGGCCGCGAGCAGCCACCAGGCGTGGCGATGGCGCACGTGGGAGCGCTCGTGCTCCAGCACGGCGCGGCGTTCGGTGGGCGACAGTGCGCGCAGCAGGCCGGTGGTGATCACGATCCGCCCGGTCCAGCCCGGGGTGGTGAACGCATCGGCGCGGTCGCTGTCCACGACGATCAGCCCGTCGACCGGGGCGCCGCTTTCACACTTGCCGCAGGCCAGCTCGACACGGACGAACGCGAGCAGCCGGCGCGCCAGCACCACCACCGCGGCGATCATCGCCGACCCCGCCACCACGGCACCGGTGACCGCGACGGCGACCGACACGGGGCTGGCATCGTGCACGGCCTGGGCGGACCAGCCACCCACACGGGCGACTCGGGGCAACTGTCCCAGCAGGGTGAACGCGGCCACGCAGCACACGAACCCGGTCGCCGCCGCGACCGCAACGCTGCCTGTGACCAGGACCCGGGTGGCGAGCGCGGGCGGCAACCGGCGCCCCAGCGGCGGCCCGGCCAGCGCGAACAGGGCCGACACCACCAGCACCACCACCCCGGCCGTGATCACCGCGCGCCCTCGTCGCCGGTGTGGCCACCCATGTCGTCGGTAGCGTGCGCCAGCAGCTCGCCAAGTAGTCGTTCGTCCTCGGGTGAGAGGGCCCCGACGAACCGGGTCAGCACATCGGCGCGGTCGTTGCCGGCGTCGAGGAGCCCGCGCATCCGTCGCGCGGTCACCTCCGCCGGGGCGGTGCGCCGGTAGGCATACGCCCGCCCGGCCTGCTCCCGGGTCAGCACACCCTTCTCGACCAACCGGGTCAGCACGGTCATCACCGTCGTGTAGGCCAGCTCGGCGCCGAGCACGTCGCGCACCTCACCGGGGGTCAGGGCCCGGTCCGCCGCAGCCAGGGCCGCGAGGACCTCCTGCTCCAGGCTCCCCGGGGAGCGTCGACCATCCATCCCGCTGTCCCCGATCCACTCACACCCCACACAGCTACTACTCGTAGCGTAGGACATCAAGGCTCAGGGTCAGCCGCGGGCCGGCTGGGCGCCGTTGCGGCCACCCCCACACCGACGGCGGCTAACCCGGGCTGGCCACCCAGACAGTCGGAGGGCTTAAGAGTCGCCATCGCCAAGCGACTCGGGGCGATGCTGGTATTCTCTGGGTGCAGGTCATGTCCGTCTTGCCGGGATCGACCGACGCGCTGGGCGTCGGTGCCCTGCCTGACAATCCCGAACCGTCGAACCCGGCCGCACGGGTCGAGGTCGAGCACTACCGCGAGGTCCTGGGCACCGCCGTGTTCGACCCCGGACCGGAGGGCACGGTCGCGTTTCGCCACCAGCGCTACGCGGAGTTCCTCGCGGCCGCCTACCTGATCGACCGCCAAGCCTCGCAGAACCAGATCGCCGACCTCACCGGCACTCGATCGACCCGCGCGCTCCCCGCCGCGATGATCCCCGTGCTCGCCTGGCTCGCCGCGCTCAGCCCCGACGCGGTCCACGACATCGTCCGAGACAACGCCCACGTCCTGGCCGCAGCCGCGGCAGCCGTCGAGCTGCCCGACGGCCGGGCCCGCTCGGTCGTCGTCGATCGGCTGCTCGACGCTGCGGGCCGCCACGAAGCGAGGCCCGACTGGTCGATCGCGGCGAGCACGCTGGTGCACAACGACCTTGAGGCCCAGCTCGGCGAACGCTTGGCGACCGCAGTTCTGACACCGGAGCAGATGTGGTGGGTAGCCCGCCTCGCCGAGGCCGGAGGGTGCAGCGGTCTGGCTGCCGAACTGGCCACCGTGGCGCACGAGACCAGTCGGCACGACTACGTCCGCCGGGCGGCTGTTTCCGCGGTCGCTGTCGTCGGAGACGACGACGCCAGGCTGTCCCTAGCCGACCTGCTGCACCCCGACCCGGACGAGGACACCGACAACGAGGTTCTCACCGCCGTCATTGACATGCTCTATCCCCGCCTGCTCGGCACCCCCGACCTGCTGGGAGTGCTACGGCAACAACCGTCCGACGGGTTAGGGCGTGTCTCACGGATCTTGGTGTTCGGGTGCGGTAGATCTTGCTGGTGCATGATCGCCATGATTTGACCGATGCTGAGTGGGAACGGTTGGAGCC
>JAYSXW010000335.1:0-3768 GCA_043716935.1 Pseudonocardia sp. | reverse complement strand
GTTGTGGCGGGTGGTGAGCACTGCTACGGGATGACCTCGGTGCGGCCGAAACGGTCGACCCACCAACTACATCCCCTAGGGCACGTCGCGAAGCCCTCCGCGCTGCCGCCGCCCTGCTCGGCTCCGCGTCGGGCGTCACCGGACATCCCGAGCTCGCCGCCCGGTATCACCGTTGCGGACCTCGACACGGTGACGGCGTTCTTCGTCGGGCTGGGTCTCGAAGTCGAGGGCACGCGGATGTTCGTGGAGGGCGAGTTTCTGGACACGGTCATCGGCATCCCCGACTCCCGCACCGAGATCGTCATGCTTCGGCCACCTGACGGAGTACCCGACTTGAGCTTTCGAGCTTCGTCCGGCCGGCCCACGAGCCCGGATCGCCCGCCGCGATGGCCAACGAGCTGGGGCTGCGCAACGTGGCCTTCGAGGTCGGCGACCTTCAGGCGGCCGTCGACCGGCTGGCCGCGGACGGCTACGGGCTGGTCGGCGACATCGGGCAGTACGAACACATCTGGCGCATGGCCTACGTACGCGGCCCGGAGGGGATCATCGTGTCCCTGGCCGAGCGGATCGGCTGACCTGTCTTCAGCCGCGCCGACCTCAACGGTGACGCCCCCGCCTACGGCTACGGCTACGTCGCGACGGTCTCGAAGACTGGGTCCTGGACCAGGATTCGTCCGTCGACCGACGACGAGCGAGGCAGACGTCGTGGCGGGCTGCTCGCAGCCGGAAGTTGCTGTCCCGTGAAGGATCAGCTGGGGAATCGCGGGGACCCCGAGCGCCTGCCCCCCTGGGCGACAGGTTCACCGGAGAGCCCGAATCGTGCGCCTGCGCTGAGTGCGCTCGGCCGATGAGTTCCCGGCCCGGGACGGGTCTCCACTCGCGGGGACGGGAACGCCCTCGCCCAACAAGCACGCGAGCGAAGGGACAACCCATGACCAACGATGGAACTCAAGCCCTCTCCGTCACGACCACCGTCCCGGCGTCGGCGAACGCGGTGTTCGCGGTGCTCGCCGATCCCGCCAGCCACGCGGCGATCGACGGCACCGGCTGGGTGTCCGGGCCGCTGGACTGTGAGCGACTGACAAAGTCCGGGCAGGTGTTCCGTATGGGCATGTACCACTCCAACCATCCGGATGGCCGGTACGAGATAGCCAATCAGGTCCGGGAGCTCGATCCGCCCCGCGCGATCTCGTGGGAGCCGGGGACGGAGGACGCCGGGGGGCGTCTCAGCTTCGGCGGCTGGATCTGGCGATACGACCTCGCGCCGGCAGCGGACGGCGGCACTGAGGTCCGGCTGACCTACGACTGGTCGGGCGCGACCGCGCAGGCGCGCGAGGTCATCGAGTTCCCGCCGTTCGGCCTCGATCACCTGGAGAACTCGCTGCGCCACCTGGCGGTGCTCGCCACGGCGTAGAAGCCGGCTCAGCCGGTCCCCGGCGGGATCTACATCGGGTGCCGGTGCGAGCGTCGGTGGATGTTTCCACCGGGCGAGGTTTGCTTCTATGTCGAGCGCAAGCGAATCGCTGCGGACGTGTCGTAACAAAGACAGACGGCATCAAAACCGGGGTGATGTTTCGCATCCCGGGAGGAGCCTGGCGGGTGCCCGTCGATTGGCACGGCGGCCCGCCACTCCTGGTCGAGCACCCCGGATGCCTCGGCCTGCGCTGCGCCTGCCGCGAGGCCGGTACCGAAGAGCTGTCACCCGATGAGGGCTGCGATGGAGGCTCCGGCGGCGATCAGCGCGATCCCGACGCGGCCCAGGTTCACGCTGCGACCCGCGCCGGTTCGGGTGCGGCCCGAACCCCCACGGACTGCCGGGTCCCCCGCAGGACCGGCAGCATGCTGTCGCCGTGCGGTCGCACGCCCGCGACCAGCACTGTGGCGGACAGCTCGTCCTCGGCGACCCCCAGCGCCCCCACAGCGCCCGGCGGGTCTCGGCCGAGTCCGGGGCTGTGACGCCGTGCAGCGCCGCGAGGGCCCGGACGACCAGCCCGGCGAGCCTGGTGCCGTCGTCGAGCGCATGCGGGTCGTGCAGGACATCCTCGGCGAACACCGGAAGGGGCCGGCCGTCCGCCGGGAGCCGGTCCAGCACGGCCAACGCGCGATCCAGGTGCGCGCACGGACCAGGTCACCCGTGCCCGCTGTCCGTACGCCGTCGACCCAGGCCAGCAGGATCGGCTGCGCACGCACGACCCGATGCTCGGTCAACCACGTCCACAGCGTGGCGCGATCGACGACGGTGGCGGCCCGTCGGGCGGCGCGGTCGTCGATCGGACCGACGAGCTGCCCGACGACGGCACGCGCGTCGATGTCGGCGATGTCGCCGAGCGCGGAGCGCGGTGTCGAGCCGGCGCAGCGGCAGCTCCGATCGAGGGAGCCGGTCGATACCGAGCCTCAGCGAGCCGGCCTGCCTACTCCCGCTGTGTAGAGCACGGCCAGCACGGCCCCGGACGGCCCCGCCACCCAGACCCACCACGGGTACACGAACTGGCCGGTCGTGAGGGCGATGATTCCCCACACCGCGAAGTTCACCGCCGCGATGCTCGCCCAGATGATCGTCAGCACGCGCATCGCGGTGCCACCCCCGGTGGTGGAGAACACCGGACTCCGACCCGGCACGGGAGGCGCGGGCGGTGCGGGCAGGTCGGCGGTGACGTCCTGCAGCTCACCGCGCGTGCGGGCGGCCCACGCCGTTCGTACCCGCTCGTCGTACTCGTACAGGTCGAGCTGCCCGACGCCGTGAGCCCGGCTGAGCAGGTCCTGCACGCGGGCGCGCTCCACGTCGGACACGCGCAGGTCCTCGGGGCGTATCGGCTCCGTCACGACATCTCCTCGCACGGCTCCGCCGCCGACACGGGTGGTGGACGGCGCCCGGACGGAGGCCGTCGCCGTGACGGTTCCACGGCCGACCGGTGCCGGCGTCCACCGATCGTTCCACCTGCCCCGTGTCGCGACGGTGCTCGGGTCTCAGAAGGCGTACTGGCGGTCGGTGGCACCTCCGGCGGCGCCGGGGAGGAACTTCCAGACGTCGCGGAACTGGCCGCGGACGGGGTCCAGGGGGTGGGGGTAGGTGAGGATGTCGACGGCGAGCTGTCCTGCTTGTTGCCATCCGTCGGGTTCCGATTGAGGAGCGGGGGCCTGGGGGCTCGGAGCGCGCCGGGTGGGTTGGGCGGGCTGGGCGGAACGGGTGGGCTGGGCGGAGCCGGCGGGTTGGGCGGGGGTGTCGAAGGCCGGCGAGGGTGCCCCGGCAACGTCGGGTTCCTCGATGTGGACGGAGGTGGGTGGTGGCGGTGGGGGGATGTAGAGGCTGCGCCGGGCTTCGCGCATCGGGGCGTCGACGGCGACCCGGAATCGTTCGGGGTTCCCGTCGGCGTTGAATTGTCGGTTGGCCGGGACGAGCGCGGTGTAGGTGAGGGTGCGGCTGCCGTCGGGGTGGGGGGTGTCGGTGACGGTCGGTTGGACGGTGACGTCGTGCAGGCGGGGGTTCTCGGGAACCGGCTGGTAGGTGACCGTGCCGGGGGTGGAGCCGGGTCCGGTGCCGGTGAGGTGGTGGGTGGTCGGGGCGGTGCGGATACGGATGGCCTGGGAGGTCATCGGAGCGCTGGTTCCGGTCGGTACCCGTTGGACGGAGGTGACGCGTTGCGCGGCGGGGTTGGTGCTGACCGTGGTGCCGAGGTTGGGGATCCAGACGGTGGTGGTGCCGTCGTCGTGGGTGTGTCGGGGTGAGGTGACCACGGCTTCGGTGATGCCGCTGTCGGCGGTGAAGTA
>JAYSXW010000334.1:0-3781 GCA_043716935.1 Pseudonocardia sp. | reverse complement strand
CCGCGTTCGCCGCCGCGTGGGTGCTGCCGTCGCTGGTCGGGCCGCCGGTGGCCGGGTTGATCGTGGAGCGCTGGGAGTGGCGTTGGGTGTTCCTGCTGGCGGCGGTGCTCGCCGTGCCCGCGGCGCTGCTGGTCGACCCCACGACCCGCCGGCTCGGGCCGCCCGCCGACGCGAGCTGGCACGGGCGGTACCGGATCGGCTGGGCGGTCGGGGCGGCGGCCGGGGCGGTCGGGCTCCATCTCGCGGGCCAGCAGCCGCTCGGACCGCTCACGTTCCTGCTGGGGGCCGCGTCCCTCGGGGTGGTGGCCGTGACCGCGCCCCGCCTGCTGCCCGCGGGCACCGGCGTCGCCCGGGTCGGTCTGCCCGCCGTGGTCGCGCTGCGCGGGTTGGTGGCGGCGACGTTCCTCAGCACCGAGGTGTTCGTGCCGCTGCTGCTCTCCCGGGAACGCGGCCTGTCCCCCACCGCCGCTGGTCTGGTGCTGACGTCCGCCGCCCTGAGCTGGGCGTCCGGCTCGTGGCTGCAGGGCCGGGTCGGTACTGCGGCGAGACCGACGCTGCTCCGCGCGGGAACGGCGGCAGTCGCACTGGGCGTCGCCGCAACCGCGACGGCGGTGGTGCCCGTCGTGCCGGTGGCCGTCGCGGTTGTGGCATGGGCCGTGGCCGGGCTCGGGATGGGGCTGGTCTATCCGGCCCTCTCGGTGCTCACCCTGGAGCTCTCGACCCCCGCGGAGCAGGGCACCAACAGCTCGGCCCTGCAGATCGCCGAGGCACTGTGCACCGCCACCGTGCTCGCCCTGTCGGGCGCGCTGTTCGCGGCACTGATTGCGACCGGTCCGCTGGCCTATGTGGCGGGCTTCGCCGTGCCGGGCGGGCTCGGCGTCGTGGCAGTGATGGTGGCGGGCCGCGCGCGGCCACCGGCGCTGGTCACGGTCCGAGGAGGGCGGCCGGAACGACCGCAACCCCGTCCGGACGTCGGCAGGCCCCGGGACCGGTCGTGAATGACGATCATGTCGAGCAGGTCGGGGCCCAACTGATCGGCGAGCCACAACAGATGACCTACGTCCCGATCGTCGGATGTCCGTCCGAGCTTCACCTCGATCGCGACCACACGATGGTCGGCACGTTCGACGATGAGGTCGATCTCGCGCTCGCCGCCCTTGGTCCGAAGATGCCCGATCCGCGCTTCGGCTGCTTGACCCAGGACCCGGATACCCAGGGTGACCAACGACTCGAAGAGCTTGCCGAGGAGTGGACCGTCACGCGGCCGCGGCGGGCCGACCGGCGTGGCGCGGAGCAGGGCTTCCGCGTCGACCTCGAGCAGTCGGGTTTCGACACTACGTCTGGTCGCACCGCTGCGCCGCGTCCGGTCGACCTTCTGGGCTCCGCCTGGTCGGGTCACTCCCGCTACAGCGTCCCCTTCGTCGACGCGACGCCGCTGAGCTGGGCGTCCGGCGCCACCGCTGCCCGCAGCGCCCGAGCCACGGCCTTGAACTCCGCCTCGGTGATGTGGTGGGGGTCGCGCCCGTCGAGCACGCGGACGTGCAGCGCGAGGTGGCCGTGGAAGGCCAGCGACTCGAAGACGTGCCGGTTGAGCACCGTCGGGTAGTGCCCGCCGACGACGAAGCCCTGCATGACGGCCGGCTCGCCGGTGTGCACGGTGTAGGGCCGCCCGGAGACGTCGACGACGGCATGCGCGAGAGCCTCGTCCATCGGGATGAAGGCGTCGCCGAAGCGTCGGATGCCCCTCTTGTCCCCCAGCGCCGCCCGGATCGCCTGGCCCAGCACGATCGCGACGTCCTCGACGGTGTGGTGGGCGTCGAGTTCCACGTCGCCCGACGCGCGGACGGTCAGGTCGAACGCGCCGTGCTTGCCCAGCGCGTCGAGCATGTGGTCGAAGAACGGCACACCGGTGGCGATCTCGGTGGAGCCGGTGCCGTCGAGGTCGATCTCGACGACGACGGTCGACTCCTTGGTGATCCGCTCGACCCGACCGATCCGGCTCATACGAGCTCCTCGTCGAGAACGTCCGTCGCGACCTGAAGGAACGCATCGTTCTCCTCGGGCGTGCCGACGGTCACCCGCAGGCGCTGCGGGATGCCGACGTCGCGGATCAGCACGCCCCGCTCCAGGAACGACCGCCACGCGTGCGGGGCGTCGGCGAAGCGGCCCAACAGCACAAAGTTCGCGTCGCTCGGCACGACGTCGTAGCCGGCGGCGGCCAGCTCGTCGACGACCCGGTCGCGTTCGTGGCGCAGCAGCGCGACGGTCGCGAGCGTGGCGTCGGCGTGGCGCAGGGCGGCCCGCGCGGCGGCCTGGGTCAGCACCGACAGGTGATAGGGCAGCCGGACGAGCTGCAAGGCGTCGACGACGGCGGGCGCGGCCACGAGGTAGCCCAACCGCCCACCGGCGAACGCGAACGCCTTGCTCATCGTGCGGGAGACGATCAGCTTGTGGCCGTGCCCGGCCAGCAGCCCGACGGCGCTGGGGTGGTCGGAGAACTCGGCGTAGGCCTCGTCGACCACCACGATTCCCGGGGCGGCGTCAACGAGCGCGGCCACCTCGGCGGGCTCCAGCGACTGCCCGGTCGGGTTGTTGGGGCTGGTCAGGAACGTCACGTCCGGGGCCTGCGCGCGCAGCAGGGCCGCCGCGGCGTCGACGTCGATGGCGAAGTCGGGGCGCCGCGGCGCCGGGAACCACTCCGTGCGCGTGCCGCCGGCGATGATCGGGTGCATCGAGTACGACGGCTCGAACCCGACCGCGCGACGCCCGGGCCCGCCGAACGCCTGCAGGATCTGCTGCAGCACCTCGTTGGAGCCGTTCGCGGCCCAGACGTTCTCGCTGCTCAGCGGCACGCCGGTGGCCGTGGTGAGGTAGGCGGCGAGGTCGGCGCGCAGGTCGAGCGCATCGCGGTCGGGGTAGCGGTGCAGCTCGCGCGCGGCCTCCGCGACGGCCGCCGTGACGTCGGCGACCAGCTCCGGCGGCGGCGGGTACGGGTTCTCGTTCGTGTTGAGCCGCACCGCGACGTCGAGCTGCGGGGCGCCGTAGGGGCTCCGGCCGCGCAGGTCGTCGCGGAGCGGGAGCTGGTCGAGGGTGACGGCCTCGACGGCGCGGCGCACATCCGTGGCGGTCACCGGAAGCGCGCCGTCACGGCCTGGCCGTGGGCCGGCAGATCCTCCGCGGCGGCGAGGGTGACCACCGCGCCGGCCGAGGATCGCAACGCCTCCTCGGTGTAGGAGATCACGTGCACGCCGCGCAGGAACGTCTGCACCGACAGCCCGCCCGAGTGCCGCGCGCACCCGCCGGTCGGCAGCACGTGGTTGGAGCCGGCGCAGTAGTCACCCAGCGACACCGGCGCCCACGGCCCGACGAAGATCGCCCCGGCGTTGCGGACCCGCAACGCCACGGCGTCGGCGTCGGCCGTCTGGATCTCCAGGTGCTCGGCGGCGTAGGCGTCGACGACCCGGATGCCGTCGTCGAGATCCGCGACGAGCACGGTGCCCGACTGGGGCCCGCCCAGCGCGGCGGCGATGCGCTCGGTGTGCTTGGTGTCGGCGACCTGGCGGACGAGCTCCCCGTCGACGGCATCGGCCAGCTCCGTCGACGTCGTGACCAGCACCGAGGCGGCGTTCGGGTCGTGCTCGGCCTGCGAGATCAGGTCGGCCGCCACGTGCACGGGATCGGCTCCCGCGTCGGCGAGCACCGCGATCTCGGTGGTGCCGGCCTCGGAGTCGATCCCGATCAGCCCGCGCAGCAGGCGCTTGGCCGCGGTGACGTAGACGTT
>JAYSXW010000333.1:0-3793 GCA_043716935.1 Pseudonocardia sp. | reverse complement strand
CCGTCCACGTGCGCGTGACCAGGTCCTCCGGTCCCGGGAGCCGGGACGCGGCGGGCTGCCAGCGCTCCAGGGTGCGGTCGAGGTCGAGGTCGCCCTCCAACCCGCGGGACGGCCCCAGCCGTCGCGTGCCCCGCGCCTTCGACGGGCCGACCCGGCCCAGCCGGATGAACACCCGCCCGGCCAGCCGGCGCGCGGCCGCGCGCAGGGCCGCATCGGTGGCCACCGCCATGTCGGCGAGCAGCGCCGCCGCCGCCTCGGGATCGCGGGCGGCGACCGCGTCGAACGCGGTGACGTCCAGCTCTCCGACCTCGGGTGACACCTCCTCGAACGACGGGTGGGCCGCCGCGAGCTGCTGGCGACCCTGGGTGCGGCCGGTCTGCTCGCGGCCGGGGCGGGAGCGGGGTTGGAAGCCCGGGGCAGCGCTACCCGGGCCCGGCGCTTTTCCCTCGGCGTCCTGAGGGTCGTCGCCTTCGGCCGGGTCGGCGGGCCAGAGTGCGGCCAGCAGCTCGTCGATCACCGACTCGGGTGTGCGGTCGACACCGTCGGCGATCCGGATGCGACCCGACAGGGCGGCGTAGGCGGCATCGCGCCCGGTCTCCCGCGACGGCGACGGCTCCCCGCGCAGGTCGGCGAGCCCGCTGAGCACGAGCGCGAGGTCGATCGCCCCGCGCACCGAGGAGCCCATGCGGACGTCGCGGTGCTCGCGGGTGGCGCGGGTCAGCTCCACCGACAGGTCCACCCACGGCCCGTCGAGCCCACTGACCGAGGTGGTGATCGCGCATTCCCCGTCGCGGTCCTGGTAGCCGAGCACCACCCGGCACATGCGGTCGGCGATCGCCTGCGAGACGCGCGCGGTGCCGACGGCGTCGAACGGGTTCATGGCGGCGATCAGTCGGAAGTCCTTGCCCGCGCGCACGGTGCCCAGCCGCGGGACGGCGATCTCGCCCTCGGTGAGCACCGTGATGAGGACGTTGAGCGTTTCCTCGGGGACGCGGTTGAACTCCTCCAGGTAGAGGAGCCCGCCGCGCGGCGCAGCGCCGGCGGAGCCGTCCTCGAAGCCGTTCTTGGCGCCGCGCATGGCGCTGAGCAGGGGCCCGTCCACGAACGCCTCCGGCAGGTAGCCGGTCGCGAGCACCTGCGACGGGTCGAACTGCCCGACGAGCCGCGCGGGTGTCAGCTCCGCGTTGCCCTCGACGAACACCACCTGCTGCCCGCCGTCACGGGCGATGGAGCGCAGCAGCGTCGACTTGCCGGTGCCCGGCGGGCCCTCGATGACGATGTGTCGGCCGGTTGCGAGGGCCACGGTGAGCACCTCGCGCTCACGGCGTAGCCCGACAACGGGAATGGACGATGCACTCACAGGAGCTCCCGTCAGGTTGCAGCAAAGCCACGTTCACGCAAGGAGATTGCATGAACGTGGCTTTCCTGCAATCGGGGGCGGGGGCGGGGCAGGCCTCAGCTCGCGTACCTGATCACGCCGCGCAGGATCTTGCCCGCGTGCATGTCCTCGTAACCCGAGGCCACCTCGTCGAGGGTGTAGGTCTTCGTCACCAGCTCGTCGAGCTTCAGGACGCCCTCACGGTAGAGCTGCAGCTGGCGCAGGATGTCCCAGTTCGGGTTGGACGCGCCGAACAGCGAGCCCTGGATGCGCTTCTGGAACAACGTGACGTCGGCGAGCGACACCGGCAGCGGGGTCGTGTCGGCGATGTTGCCCAGTGCCGTGACGACCACGGTGCCCGCCTTGCGGATCGACGCCATGGCCTGGCCCACGTACTCGGGCTTGATCACGCCGACGGTGATGATCGCGGAGTCGGCACCCTGGCCGTTGGTGAACTGCTTGGCGAGCTCCGTGGCCTCCTCCATCGTCTCGACGGCGTGGGTGGCGCCGAACTCCTGGGCTTTCTCGCGCTTGAACGCCACCGGGTCGACCGCGATGATGTTGGAGGCGCCGGCGTGCGCGGCGCCCTGTACCGAGTTGATGCCGATACCGCCGACGCCCATGACGATCACGGTGTGGCCGGGCTGGACCTGCGCGGAGTTGACCGCGGAGCCCCACCCGGTGCCGACGCCGCAGCCGACGAGGCAGGCCACCTCGAGCGGGATGTCGTCGGGCACCCTGACCGCCGAGTCGGCGGAGACGGTGGTGGTCTCGCAGAACGTCGAGATGCCGCACATCTGGCCGACGGGCTGGCCGTCGAGCGAGAGGCGGAAGTCGGTGGGGTCCTCCCAGCGCGAGCCGGCGAGCAGCCCTGCGCCGAGGTCGCACAGGTTCTGCATGCCCGAGGCGCACCAGCGGCAGTGCCCGCAGGAGGGCAGGAACGAGAAGACGACGTGGTCGCCCTCCTTGAGCCCCTTGGCGTTGACGCCGGCCTTGGTCACGATGCCGGCGCCCTCGTGGCCACCGGCGAACGGGTAGACACCGACCGGGATGTCACCGGTCGCAATGTGGTCGTCGGAGTGGCACAGCCCGGAGGCGACCATCTTGACCTGCACCTCGTTCGCGCGCGGGTCGTCGACCTCGAGATCGACGACCTCGTACTTGCCCGGCGCCTGCCGGAGGATGGCTCCACGGGTCTGCATTGCGCTGATCTCCTTTGACAAGCGGGTGGTGCAGCGAGCTCCACACCACGTGACGCCGTTCATAGCAGCATGCGCATGCATTTGTGAAGATCCCCGAGCCGGACCGGCCCGACCCCACACCAACCTGCTACGCAACATTGACGGGACGCCGTGACGCAGTACGGTCCCGTCGCACCAGACCCGGAGCGGAGCTGCCGATGACGGACGTCTTCAACGCCGCCGCGTATCTGACCGAAGACCGGGTCGAGGCCGGTGACGGGGACCGGGTCGCGTTCCGTCATCCCGCCGGCACGCTCACGTTCGGGCAGCTCCTCGACGAGGTGCGGCTGGTCGCGGGCGGGCTGGCGGCCATCGGCGTGCGGCCCGAGGAGCGCGTGCTGTTGTGCATGGCCGACGACGTCGAGCTGGCCGTCGCCATCCTCGCCGCGATGTACCTGGGCGCGGTGGCGGTGCCGTCCTCGTCGATGCTGAGCGGTGGTGAGCTGGCCAAGCTGGTGCTCGGTTCCCGCGCCCGGGTCCTGTTGGGCAGCGCCCAGTTCGCGGCCGCGGTGACCGGCGCCGCCATCGGCGCGCCGGACCTGCGCCACGTCGTGCTCACCGGGGACACCGCGCCGTCGGTGCCGGGCGTCACGGGCCTGCGGTGGGACGACCTGCGCACCGCGCCACCGCTCACCGCGCCCTACCCGACCTGGGACGAGTCGCCCGCGCTGTGGCTCTACACCTCCGGTGCCACCGGCACCCCCAAGGGCGCCGTACACCGCCATGCCGACATCCGATTCGTCTGCGACACCTACGGCGCACAGGTTCTTGGGGTCACCCGCGACGACGTCTGTTTGTCGGCCGCGAAGCTGTTCTTCGCCTACGGCATCGGCAACTCCCTGTTCTTCCCCCTCTCGGTGGGCGCGAGCGCCGTGCTGGAGCCGGCCCGGCCGAACCCCTTGCTCTACGCGGACCGGATCGCCGAGCACGGCGTCACCCTGTTCTTCGGCGGGCCGAGCTTCTGGGGCCCGCTGATGGCGGCCGACCTGCCACGCTCGACGTTCGCGACGGTCCGCAACGGGATCTCGGCCGGTGAGGCGCTGCCCGCGCGGATGTATCACGGCGTCCTCGATCAGTACGGCTTCGAGATCCTCGACGGCATCGGCTCCACCGAGGCGCTGCACATCTTCATCTCCAACGTCGCCGGGAAGGTCGTGCCCGGAAGCTCCGGCTT
>JAYSXW010000332.1:0-3813 GCA_043716935.1 Pseudonocardia sp. | reverse complement strand
ATCGCGAAGCCACGCCAGATCCTGGTCGTCGAGGAGCTGCCCAAGACCCGTTCGGGCAAGATCATGCGGCGGCTGCTGCGTGACGTCGCGGAGAATCGAGAGGTCGGCGACGTCACCACGCTGGCCGACTCCACCGTCATGGCTCTGATCTCCTCGGGCCTGAAGACGGGCAAGTCGAAGGACTGAGGCGGGCTCGGTCGGGCATGCTGGCGGGATGGACCTGCGCGTGTGCGGACCGCTGGCGCTGCCCGACAGGGAGTTGCACTGGCGGTTCTCCCGTGCCTCGGGTCCGGGTGGGCAGGGCGTCAACACCACCGACTCCCGGGTCGAGCTCTCGTTCGACCTCGCCCGTTCGCCTTCGGTGCCGGGACACCTGCGCGAGCGGGCCCTCGGCCGGCTGGGCCCTCGCCTGGGCGACGGCGTGTTGACGGTCGTCGCGTCGGAGCACCGCAGCCAGCTCCGCAACCGTGACGCCGCCCGCGACCGCCTCGCGTCGACGCTGCGCGACGCCATGGCGCCCGACCCGCCCGCGCGGCGACCCACGAGGCCGTCGCGGGGATCGCAACGGCGTCGGATGGACGCCAAGACCCGCCGCGGGCAGGTGAAGCGGCTGCGCGGACGCCCACAGGACTGAGGGATCACCCGATCGGCACCCGAGCGGTGACCGTGGAAGGATGCCCGCGAATCCCTAGCAGCAGGTGGAGGACCGCGGTGGCCAGCCCGACCAGCTCCAGCGGCGCGGACGTCCCGCCCGTGCTCCCGTCGATCCCGCTCTCGCGCGAGCCGGTCGTTCCGGCCACGGAGCAGTCGATCGGCGGCCTGGTCCGCGAGGCCACGTCGCAGGTGTCCACGCTCGTGCGCGCCGAGGTCGAGCTGGCACGTGCCGAGGTCACCCGGGAGGTGAAGAAGGGACTGCAGGGCAGCGTCCTGTTCATCGTCGCGCTGACGATCGTGCTGTTCAGCCTGTTCTTCCTGTTCTTCGCCCTCGCCGAGCTGCTGGCGATCTGGCTCAACCGGGCGGCTGCGTTCGGCATCGTGTTCGGCGCGATGATCCTGGTTGCCGCCCTCTTCGGCCTGCTCGGCTACCTGCGCGTCCGTCGGATCCGCAAGCCGGAGCGGACGATCGCCAGCCTCAAGGAGTCCGCGCAGGTGCTGTCGCGGCGCGGCGGCGACTCCTCGGCCGAGCTCGACGGCCACGCCACCCGCTGACCGACCAGCCGCTGACCGATCCGCCGTGTTCGTCCCCCGCCCGAGCGCGGCGTCGACGCGGATCGCCGGGCCCTGGACCCACCGTTCGATCAGCGCCAACGGCATCCGGCTGCACGTCGCCGAGTGTGGGCAGGGTCCGCTCGTGGTGCTGCTGCACGGCTTCCCCGAGTTCTGGTGGTCGTGGCACCACCAGCTCACCGCGCTCGCCGAGTGCGGCTACCGCGTCGTCGCCGTCGACCTGCGCGGGTACGGCGACTCCGACAAACCCCCCCGCGGGTACGACCTGTGGACGCTCGCCGGCGACATCGCCGGGCTGATCCGGGCGCTGGGCGAACCGCGGGCCCACCTCGTCGGCCACGACTGGGGCGGCCTGATCGCCTGGACGGCCACCGCGCTGCAGCCCCGGCTCGTCGAGTCGCTGGCCGTGGTCGGCGCGCCGCACCCGCTGGCCGTCCGGTCGGCGATGGTGCGCGACCTGCGCGGCCAGGGCGCCGCCACCGCCCACGCACTGGGGTTCCAGCTGCCCCGCCTTCCCGAGCGGTCGCTGCGCGCCGACGGCGGCGCCCGCGTCGAGCGGATCATGCGGGCGTGGGCGGGTGCCGGGTGGACCGCGACGCCGGGATTCACCGAGGCCGCAACGCGCTGCCAGGCGGCGATGCTCGTGCCCGGAGTCGCCCACTGTTCGATGGAGTACTACCGCTGGGCGCTGCGCTCGCAGTTCCGGGCGGAGGGGCCGCGCTTCGCCTCCGCCGTGGCGCGTCCGGCGTCCGTGCCGGTGCTGCAGATCCACGGCGCCGACGACCCCTGCCTGCTGCCGCGCACCGCTGCCGCCTCCGCGCCCTGGGCCGGGCCCCGTCACCGGACGCACCTCCTTCCCGGCACGGGCCACTTCCCCCATCAGGAACACCCCGAGACCGTCACCGACCTCCTGGCCGACTTTCTCGCCGTCCCCGGTCCGAGCTGACGATCGACGGGCGCCGCCTCGGGTCGGCTCGCACAGCGGCGATCGGCAGACTCGACGTTCCGGATCGACAGGCTCGTCGTTCCGGACCGGCAGACTCGCCGGGCCGGAACCGTGGACCCGCCAGCGTGAGGACCCTGCTGAGGGCGAGTTCGCCGGTACGCCCCGGCGAGGGTGCCGATCCGGTCCGGTGAGAGCGCCGATCGGGATCAGGAGTCGTCCCGGGCCAGCATGCCCTCCTCCAGGTCCAGGCGGCGCTGCACGCGGCGCAGGACCTCGTCGTCGATATCGCCGGAATCGCGGCGGGCGACGAACGTCGCCCGCTCCCGGGTGAGCATCTCGCGGCGCAGGCGGCGGTAGGTGGCGGTGGGGCTCTCACCGTTCTCCGACTCCGGCCGGCCGAGCTGCTCCCAGACGGCGTTGGCGTTGAGCGAGGCCATCCGGCGCAGCTTCTCGGCGGTGTGGTCGGTGGTGCCGGTGAGGTCGGCGGTGAGCTCGTCGAGGCGGGCGATGGAGGCTTGGACGGCGTCGTAGGAGGCCTGCGCCTCGGCGAGGATGTCGGCCTGGCCGCCCGTGTCGCGCACCCCGAGCCGGCGGATCAGCGTCGGCAGCGTCAGCCCGTGCAGCAGCAGCGTCGCGACGGTGACGAAGAACGCGAGAAAGACGATCGTGTCGCGGCCCGGCACGGTCGCCGGGATCGCGAACGCCGCGGCCAGCGTCACCACGCCCCGCATCCCCGACCACGAGATCACCGCCGGCACCCGCCACGGCAGCGGCGGTTCTGCGCGGCGGACACCCGCCATCAGCCAGCGGGGCAGGTAGCTGGCGGGGAAGACCCAGACGATCCGGGCCAGCACGGCGGCCAGCGTCACCCCGACGCCGGTGAGCAGCAACGGCCCGAGATCACCCGCCTGCGCGACGACGGCGGTGAGCTGCAGCCCGATCAGCGCGAACACCACCGACTCCAGGATCGTGTCGCTCGCCCGCCACACCGCCTGCTCCTGCAGCCGCGTCGCGTAGCCGCTCTCCGACCCGTGATGGCCCAGATACAGCCCCGCGACGACGACGGCGAGCACTCCCGAGGTGTGGGCCTGCTCGCCCAGCAGATACACCCCGAACGGCACGACGAGCCCGAGCGCCGACTCGACGTTGGAGTCGGCGAGGCGGCGGCGGATCCGGTGCACGACCCAGCCGACGCCCAGCCCGATCACCGCGCCCCCCACTGCTGCTTGCAGGAACATGAAGGTGGCGCCCCACGCGGTCATCGCCGTGCCGCCGGCCAGTGCCACGAACACCCGGAACAGCGTCAGCGCGGTGGCGTCGTTGACCAGGCTCTCGCCCCCGAGAATCGTCATGAGCCGGCGCGGCAGACCCAGCCTGCGCCCGATGCTCAGCGCCGACACGGCGTCCGGTGGCGCGACGACCGCACCCAGCACGAGCGCCCCGGGCAGCGACAGCTCAGGCACCAGCCACCAGGCGACCAGCCCGACCAACGCCGTGCTGAACACCGGCAGCCCGACGGCGAGCAGGCCGATCGGCCGCAGGTTGGCCCGGATCCCGAGGTAGGACGACTCCAGCGCGGCCGAGTACAGCAACGGGGTCAGGACGACGATCAGCACGACGTCCGGCTCGAACTCGATCGC
>JAYSXW010000331.1:0-1275 GCA_043716935.1 Pseudonocardia sp. | reverse complement strand
CGCTCGATGGCGCGCCGACGGGGTCGTGGAGTTCCTGGGGCGGATCGATGACCAGGTCAAGATCCGCGGTGTCCGGATCGAGCCGGGCGAGGTCGGCGCCGCCCTGCGGGTGCAACCCGGAGTCGCCGCCGCCACCGTGGTGGTCCGCGAGGACGTGCCGGGCGACAAGCGGCTCGTCGCGTACGTGGTGGGCGACCCGGGGACGACCCTCGACCCGGATGCACTGCGGGCGGTGTGCAAGCGATCCCTTCCCGATTACCTCGTGCCGACTGCGGTCGTCGCGCTGCCCACGCTGCCGCTGACGCCCAACGGCAAACTCGACCGCGTCGCACTCCCCGCCCCGACCCTGCACCGGGGCATCGGTGACGCTCTCGTCGCGCCCCGCGACCCCGTGGAGGAACTGCTCGCGGCGTTGTGGCGCGAGGTGCTCGCCCTGCCCGTCGACCAGGCCCTCGGTATCGACGACGACTTCTTCGACCTCGGCGGGCACTCGCTGCTCGCCACCCAGTTGGTGGCCCGTCTCGGGGCCGTCGCGCGCGGCGACACAGGATCGATTGGTGCTGTTGCGCCGGATCTGCGGCCCCGGGAGGTTGATGCGCCGGTCCTCCGGCCCGTGGGTGTGATGGATCTGTTCACCCACCGCACCGTTCGAGACCTCGCCGCCTACGCCGCCGCACCGGCCCTCAGCGCCTCCTCCACGAACTCACCGAGCCCGCCGCCGCCGGAGAACGCGTGCTCAACTACGTGTGCGTGCCCTACGGCGGCGGCAGCGCCATCGTCTACGAGCCGCTCGCGGCGGCACTGCCCGCCGGGCACGCACTGTGGTCGGTCGCCATCCCCGGCCACGACGTCGGGCTGTCCGACGAGGGCCTGCCCTTCGACGAGCTCGTGGCGCGCATCGGCGACGAGGTCATCGAGCGGGTCGATGGCCCGGTCGTGCTCTACGGCCACTGCGGCGTCGGCAACGCGATCGCGTTCGGCGTGGCCCGCTACCTCGACGAACGCGACCGGCCGGTGGAAGCGATCTACAACGGGGCGATCTTCCCGTTCGCCCGGCTCGGTGGACGGTTCGGACGGCTGCGCACCCGACTGGAGACCCTGCGCAGCAACCGCCACTACGCGAGCTGGCTCAAGGGCATGGGCGTCGACACCGACCAGCTCGACCCGGCGCAGGCCGATCGGATCATCTCCACCATGCGCGCCGACAGCCATGCCGCCGAGGAGTACTTCACCGGTCTGCTCGACCGCGGCACCGCGAAGCTGTCCGCGCCCGTC